>JAUXBO010000129.1 GCA_030619345.1 Candidatus Zixiibacteriota bacterium
ATGTTCGAAGTCTACAACCACGAGTACATCAAAATGGCCAAAGAAGTAGCGGCAGAACAGAAACTACGTCTGCAGGAAGGTGTTTATGTCGGCCTGACCGGCCCCTGTCTGGAGACGGCGGCGGAGTATCGGATGTTCCGTGGGTTTGGTGCCGACGCGGTCGGGATGTCGACTGTGCCCGAAGTTATCGCGGCGCATCACCAGCACAACAAGGTTCTGGCGTTCTCGATCATTACCGATATGGGCCTGCCGGACAACATGCACCCTTGTTCGCTGGATGATGTTATTGGAACGGCCAGCCGCACCGAACCGAAATTACGTGACTTGATCGCGGGTTGTGTGGAGAGGATGTAAAGGAGGAAACAGAAATGTCAGACGACGAGCAAAAAAGCAAAGTTAAAGACACAATTGATGCGGCTAGGGGATTGGTAGAAGCTGTTCCGATTTACCAAGATGCGCTTCAACCTGCAGCAAAGGAATTGGGCGAAACGCTGGTTACTGTAGTGAAAGCGGTCAAAGTCGCGCTTGCGCCCATAAGCATATTGGTTTGGGGATACGAGAAAATTGAGGAGTTTGTATCTCAACGTGTGGCGGAAAAGCTGAAGAATGTACCGCCGGGCAACATTGTCACACCTAACCCAGCCGTAATTGGACCCGCCCTTGATGCTCTGAGATATATTGGAAACGATGAGACTCTACGAGAGCTTTTTGCCAATCTAATTGCAACTTCGCTGGACAAAGATACAACCAGAAAAGCACACCCGTCATTCGTGGAAATCATCCGAAACCTATCACCAGATGAAGCCAGATTGTTGAGACTTTTCGCAATCAACAGCTCATGGCCTACGATTAACTTACAGGCTAAGAAACGGGACGCAATCAACTTTAAGTTACTATTCAAAAATTTCTCTTTGCTGGGAAAAGAGGCTGGCTGCGAACACAACGACTTAACGCCAAATTACTTGGATAATCTTATGCGGCTGGGACTAATAAGCGTACTAGATGATACTTACCTATCAGACTCAAGTGTCTACGAATCGCTGTACGAGTCAAAGATCGTAGAGATGTATCAAAATCAATTGGATAGTGATCCAGACTATGAACTTCATATAGAAAAGGGAGTGGCTAGGATTAACGGATTTGGGTGGCAATTTTGTCAGGCATGTGTGGTGGAAAAGCGCCCTCCAGAATCTCAATAGCCTTTTAGCCAATAGAAGACTGGCTAGGAACAACATCTTAATTGGACATTACTATTTCTATGGACTTATCACAACTCGCATTAGCCGTTGCAACTGTAGTCGGAGTAATAATCTCCGTCACCGTTGCCAATCGAAACGTCAAGAAAGATATGCGCACCCGGATCGCGGCTCTTCGCGAAGATATCCGTCTTCGTCGCGAAGAGATGCATCTCATGGTCGGACGTGCCGTTCTGCCGCGCAATCTCGAAGCGCTCCAGAGCTGTTTCCAGTACACCATGGAAATCAACCGAATTCTCTATCGCGGCATGAGCGGGGGACCCAGCGACAGCCTGCTCAGTGAACGACTACCGCAAAATCTTACGACTCTGCAGGCTAAACTCGATTCATTGCGCGACTGGTATGAACAGCACTGCTTTTATCTGCCCAAAGATGTCCGCGCCGACTTTCTGCAGCTACTGACATATGCTTATCAGCATATCGATTCTACCACTGCCGATCCGGTTAAAGAGAGCCGGGCGGTCTGGGACACGCTGACTGAACTCACGCGCGGCCTGGAGCAGAAGATGGATTCGTTCATGACCAAATACAGCCTTTTTGGCGACAACGAGAAGTAGAATCGTTAAAAGCAAAACCCGACTGAACAAAATAGAAATTCTTCACTACCTATAATCACAAGTCATGCTGAGCCTGTCGAAGCATGTCCCGTTACAAAGTACCCACCGCAAGCGGTGGGCGACCAGCCCTATGACCTGGTGAATCCGCCCCAAACAAGTTTGAGACGGCCACCCGTTGAGTCCTTCTCGCGAAAGCGGGGAACCGGGACGTCGGATTTCTTGTTGTTCCGATGGAACAACTACGGAACACCGACCTGCAAACTTTCGGGGAGGGCTCAATAATGAATTCGCGACTATTCCGGGTTGGATTCCCTGCGTTAGAGAATGAGGCAATTAATATTCTGGCACCCCCTTGCAGTATTGAGGCGGTTTTGCTACTATATTACTGATGAAACGGAATTGTAAACAACTACGAGGAATATATGCTGACTAAAGAAGCTGTTTTACACGTACTTGGGGGGATCGAAGACCCGGAACTTAGGAAGTCTTTCACTGAACTGGATATGGTCAAGTTTGTTGATATCGCGGGCTCAGATGTGACGGTAGGCATCACGCTTACAGTCCCCAGTTGTCCGCTAAAAGAAAAAATTGTCTCAGATATAATCGAGGGTGTCAAACTGATTGAAGGTGTCGACTCAGTTAAAGTCGAGTTCGACGTAATGACCAACGAACAGCGTGAAAAACTCAAACAGAAACTCGGGATGGTATCGCCTGAAAGCCAGACGCCAGTTTCGATAAATAAATTCGCCAAACGCTTTATTGCGGTCTCTTCGGGAAAAGGCGGGGTCGGGAAATCGACCGTTGCTGCTAACCTGGCGGTGGCTATGGCGAAAAAGGGGTACAAAGTTGGGGTGCTGGATGCGGATGTTTATGGATTTTCGATCCCCCGTATGCTCGGCGTAACCGGCCAGCCGACGGCAATCGATGATAAATTGATTCCTCTGCGCAAAGGAGACAATCTTCAGATCATGTCGATGGGCTTTTTTGTCGGCGAGGACGAGCCGGTAATCTGGCGAGGGCCTTTGCTGCACAAAGCTATCGTCCAATTTCTCTCTGATGTGATGTGGGATGATCTTGACTTTCTCTTTTTGGATCTTCCCCCGGGAACGGGCGACGTTACCCTGACCATTGCGCAGCAGATTCCCTCAGCGGAAATTCTCGTTATCACTACTCCGCAACAGACAGCCGTTCATGTCGCAGGACGCGTCGCACGCCTGGCCGAGAAAACCGATTTGTCCGTTCTTGGGGTGATCGAAAATATGTCCTACTATGAAGTTAACGGGGAACGAGATTATATTTTCGGGAAGGACGGAGGAAAGCTGCTGGCGGAAGAACTCAAGACTAAATTCTTTGGGGAGATTCCGTTGATGAAATCACTACGCGAAGGTGCCGACTCGGGTAATCCGGTCGCTATCGATGGGACTGAAGATCAGATATCACTGTTTGCCGGTATTGCAGAAGCAATCGCGACCAGTACACCTTGATAACTCCTTTATCCATTAGTGATTTCACGCTCCGGCAATAAAAAGGGGCATGTTTTGGTTTGCTCTCTCAATTGTGTTGTGGAAAAGTGACGTTGTAATGGGCGTTGCCTCAACCACTTCAAAAAAGCAGAAAAAAATCTTCCGCCCTTCTTGACGCAGCACTAGATGAACATTAAACTCTTACATGAAAGCAGTTGAATCACAAGATGTTAATAGAATGTGGGTAACTTTCGGTGGTTGTTCGCAAACGCATGAAATCTCTGTGATTATAGCTTCTTTTGTTTCCGGATATTGTGGATAACACTGTGGACAGGTCGTGGGATGACACGAACTGATAGGTGTAACTATCTGAATTTGAGAAATTTGTAGATGTGTATAAATGTTGAAAGCAATTGAGGGGTAATCAAAATTGCAGCTAAACATCTCCAACACTAAAACGTGGAGTGACTGTCTCAATTACATGTCGCGTCGCATGAAGGAGCAGTCATTCAATACCTGGCTAAAGCCAACCAAAGGAGAGCCGGGAGGGAACGGGGACTTTAACGTGGCCGTGCCCAATCAGTTTGTGGCTGACTGGATTCGCAGTCATTTCAATGACCTTATCGAAGAAGCCCTAATCGAAGTTGCCGGTCGCAAATTTGACGTACAGTTTGTGATTAACGACTTGGACGATTCAGAGAATCAAGCCTCGCTGAATCTTGATAATCGCCCGGAGCCTGTTCGATCAGCAAGGCCGGTACCGATTAATCATAATCTTAATGAGAAGTACCGATTTGAATCTCTCGTGGTGGGTGACTTCAACCAGTTTGCCTTTGCGGCCTCTTCGGCTGTTGCTGAAGCGCCCGGGATGACTCAGTACAATCCGCTGCTCATATATGGCGGCACCGGTTTGGGGAAGACCCATCTGGCGCAGGCCATCGGACATCGAATTATCAAGGTGTTTCCCGACAAGCGAATTATGTATGCCACCAGTGAGAAATTTACATCGGATTTTATATCTTCGATTTCCGATGGCTCAATTTCGAAGTTTACCAAGGTTTATCGCGATGTAGATGTATTGATTATCGATGATATCCAGTTCTTCACGGGAAAAGAGTCGACCCAAGAGCAGTTTTTCCACACTTTCAATACGCTATATCATTTGGGTAAGCAGATTATCCTCACTTCAGATCGTCCACCAAGAGAGATCAAGGGTTTGGAAGAAAGACTGTTATCAAGATTCTCATGTGGACTGGTAACTGACCTCCAGGCACCTGATCTTGAGGCACGCACAGCAATTCTATACAAAAAACTAGGGTCTGAACGATTAAACATCCCGGAGAATGTGGTTACTTATATTGCTGATAAAATATCCACCAACATTAGAGAGCTTGAGGGAGCCCTTATCCGCCTGCTGGCCTATTCTTCTCTAAAGAACGTACCGGTCACAATAGAAGTAGCTGCGGCTGTTCTTTCGGATTCTCTCCCATCTCAAAAGAAAGAAATCAGTATCGGGAATATCCAAGTCCAAACAGCTAGAAGATTTGAGATAGAGATAGAGATGATGAAGGCAAAAAAGAAGACTTCACGAGTTGTCCTCGCCCGCCAGGTGGCTATGTATCTCTGCCGGTCATTGACGGATAATTCACTGAAGTCGATTGGTGAATCATTTGGTGGTCGAGATCACTCAACAGTGATTCATGCTTGTAATTTGATAAGTGAAAAAATGTCTCAAGAGCCGCAATTTCGAGAGAAAATTGACAAAATAGCGGCCACATTGCTCTATTGAAAAGTTGTTACTAAAGGTGTTGATAAGTTGTGAATATTTTAGATTCTGTCAGATTGTTTATAAGTTCCTATGTTACCATCTGTTTTTCAATATTGGATGGGGATAATAGAAACGGTGTGACTGAGAGTTTAAGATGTTGTGTGTCTTCGATTAAGACCGGGGAAGTTGATGATTTTGCTTGGTTTTACACATTTCAACATAGCTTATTACTATTACCATTTATATATATACGAAAGAATAAATATAATTTAGTGTTGAAAACGGTTTTGTGGAGTTAGATCGATGAAATTCAGTTTACCTAAATCAAAGTTGTCTGGGTATCTTCAATACATCCTGCAGGTGGTTCCAACTAAATCTACTCTGCCGATTCTCAGTAATATTATGGTCGAAGCACTCGACGGAAAGATTAAGATATCGGCTACTGATCTGGACATCTCCATCACTACGTCAATAGAATGCAATGTGAGTAAAAAAGGCGCAACATCGCTTCCGGCTAAGATTCTATTTGATATCATAAAAGAACTGCCTGAATCAGAAGTTACTTTTGAAGTAAGTGCCACTCGTATGGAGATGAAGATTCCCAATGGCTCTTACAAAATTGCAACTGTGGCTGCCGATGACTTCCCCAAACTGCCGGCTGTGAATACCAAAAAGGAGATTCGGATTGCGGCTGGGGATCTGATTGGAATGATCCGCAAGACAACCTTTGCCTGTTCTGATGATGATACTCGCCCCGCTTTAAACGGGGTACTCTGGCAGACGAAAGGTGATCGGATGCAAATGGTAGCTACCGATGGTCATCGTCTGGCTAAGATGTCGATTGAAAATAAGAAACTTAAGGGCATGTATGACGATGTTATTATTCCTCCCAAAGTCCTAAACTTGATACCGAGGTTTGTTACTCAGGAAAATCAGGAGATTGGAATAATTTTTGGCGAGAATAATATAATCTTCAATCTAGGAGATGTTGTTTTAACATCGCGACTTATCGATGGTCCTTATCCTAACTTTGAACAGGTAATCCCGAGCAGTAATGACAAGACAATGACAATTTCTCGTGATGAATTGACCGGCGCGGTCAGAAGAGTCTCCATTCTTTCCAATGCCCTCACGCACCAGGTGAAATTCTCACTAAAGAATAATAGCCTAACCCTTTCCACCGCTAATGCGGATGTGGGAGGCGAAGGAAAAGAGGTCCTGGATTGTGAATTCAATGGTGAGGCAATTGAAATTGGATACAACGCCAATTACATTGCTGATATCTTGGGGAAAATTGAAAGCAGCGAAGTCATTATGGAGTTATCTTCAACCGTCTCAGCTGGAGTTGTGTACAGCCCACAGCAGTCGAAGGATGATTATCTCTGTCTGGTGATGCCGTTGCGTTTAGCTGACTAATTAGTATGAAAATATTTCATGAATGGCAGGTGAGATCATCTGCCATTTTTTATGGGCAGATATGCGAATAGTCTCCACTAAAATAAATAATTTTCGAAATATCCTCGAAGCAAAAATTGATTTCGCTCCTGGTGTGAATATTTTTTACGGTTCCAACGGTTCTGGTAAGACTAATCTTCTCGAAGCAATCTTTGTTATGTGTCTTGGCCGTTCGCAGAAGGCAGCACCCGATAATATATTACTTCGTCACAATGAAGACGTATACCGGCTGGAAGCGGAAGTGAACGTTGATGAAAAAAATATTGCGGTAGCAGTTGCCTATCAGAGAAATGGACGAAAGAAAGTCAGTCTGGACCAGGTCAC
>JAUXBO010000192.1 GCA_030619345.1 Candidatus Zixiibacteriota bacterium
CGGCCTGGCCCTGGGTGAAGGAGACTTCGTCGTCTGCTGCTATCCCGAGAGCGGCGGAATCGTTTTCTGCCTGGTTCGGCCTGTTCTCCTTGCTGTTTACCCTCGAGCGCCGGATGATCACGGCGGGCCTGCTGGTCTCGTTGAGCTTTCTCACTTCTCAAAAAGGCGTCTACTACGCCCTGGCTGCAGGGTCGGCCTTGTTCACGTACTGGCTTTTTTGCGATCGCACAAAAGAAACCTTCATCCAGATGGTCAAGTACGCCCTCGCGGCGATCATCCCTATCGCTATTTACTTTGGGGTTTTCGGCCTCGTCGGAAGGAGCATGGGCGGCACGGTAGATCAGGTGGTCGTTGCCAATAAGGCCGTCGCGCTCGAAAACCTGTACGTGGAGGTCAAGCGGTACTGGTTTCAGACCGTGGAGCGAAACCCCCTCTTTTACGGCCTGACCGCGATCGCGGTCGGAAGATTGTTCGCCCGGCGCGCGGAAGGATTTGTGGAGTGGATCCTTTGTGTGTACGGAGCAGTTTTCATGGGCCTGTGCATCTGGCACCGGCAGCCCTGGCCGTACTTCTTCGTCATGGTAATTCCCATCGGGTTTGTTCTCATCGCGTCGCTGCTGCACGGGGAGGCAAAAGAGCGCGGCTCTCTGTCAATCTCGTTTATGGTGATTATCCTCCTTGTGGGCGTGGCCTTCCCCCTGTGGAATCGAATGCCCGTGGTGCTCGAGCGGGGTAACGGAGCCCAGAAAAACACGGTCGTTGTGTCTGACTATATCCTTGGAGACAACGATCCAAGCCTGGACGGCATCAGCATGATGTTCAACAATCCTTCCCCCAAAGGAAAATTTGGGTGGCTGGACAGGGGAAAGCTGTGGAGCCTGAAGCGAACGCCGGTCGCCGAATCGATAAACACCATCGAGAAGAGATTTCCAAAGATAGTGATCATGAACTATCGCATCCGGTCGCTTCCCCGGGCTGTGTACAAGTACATCAGGAAGACCTACTGGCGACTGCACGGTAATGTGTTTATCTACAGTCCCATCATCAAGAGTGGTGTGTTAAAGATCAAGATCCGGTTCGACGGGACATACCGGGCGGTCAACTTCAAGGGGGGCTCGAGGACCGTGAAGATCGACGGCAAAGAGATCAAGCAAGGCGACCTCCTGTTTCTGGATGCGGGGAAGCACACCGTCGATTCCAACGTCAAGCTCCGTCTTCGCCTCGAGCCAGAGGGGTGGAGGAATGTAGCGGATCCCCTGTACGAGAGACAGAGTTCGATTTTCGACAAGCCGTATCGGTATTGAATAGGATGAACAAGAAGGGATCCGATCGGCAGAGGTGACTATGGCCAGAATAGCAATGGTGGTCAGCAATCGCCACGACCCGGACGTTCGCGTCCAAAAAGAAGCGGCGACCCTGACGCGAGCCGGCCACAATGTAACGATTTACGCGTTCGACCGGGAGCACAACGCGTCCCGACTTCCAGAAACAATGGATGGCGTACGGATCGAGCGTATCCAGGTGCGTGAAGCACCCATTGGCAATCTTCCCCTTACAATGATGGGGCTGGTCGAATTTCGAGCTGAAGTGAGAAGGCGCCTTTTGGCGAACCCAGTCCAGGTTGTTCACTGCCACGATCAGGACACCTGTGCCGTCGGCCTGTGGTGGAAACAAGAAGGCGCGGAAAAGAGCGGTCCTGGTTCACGAGGGTACTTCGTGTTCGACGCCCACGATCTGTACTGGACCTGGCTACTGATGCCCGATCCTAAATCGCTCTGGAGGAAATGCGGCGCACAGGTTCTCAAGGCCCAGGCATTCGGTTATGCAAGGGCGGCCGATCTCGTCATCACCGTCACCGAAGGCTCCTTGCGCCATCCCGGATTGGCGGAGGTTTTTCGCGGTTGGGGTATCGAGCCTGAGGTGATCTGGAATGCTCCTCATGTTCCCGAATCGGTCCCTGGATTGCCCGGGCGGTTCACCGTTGGTTACATTGGATCGGTACGCGAGCCGGCGATGTTCAATTGGCTCATCTCGGCCATTGCAGCAATTCCAGCAAAAGAGCGTCCGGCGCTGTTCGTTGCCGGCGGCGGTGCGGCGGAATCCGTCGTGACAGAAAATCTGCAAACGGCCTCGGAGAAACTCGATTTCCCCCTGATAGTCACCGGGCGATTTTCACTGGATGAACTCCCGTCCCTGATGGCGCAAACGAGCATCCAGTACTGCCTGTACCCACAAGACCGCGGGAATATCGCTCGCGCAATGCCAGTCAAACTACTCGAATCCATCGCATACGGCCGACCCGTCATCGGCAATGCAGATACATTGATGGGGGAGTGGATCGAACGCAACAAGTGGGGATATCAAGTACCGCAAGCCGATCCGGAAGCGCTTGCGAAGGCTATCCGGGCCGCTCAGGTTGGTCTTTCCCGTGGTGATTTCTCCGTATTGCGGGAGGCGCCACTCTGGAGTGACGAAGGACAGAAGCTGGTAAGCGTTTATGAGCGTCTGTTGAAGTAAGGTCCGTTGTTTCGTCGGCCTTTTCACGCTATATCTTCAACCCATGAGTTCGATGAAAAGAGTCGTCTCGTTTGTGTTGAACAATTTCACGAACGACAACAGGGTGCACAAGACTGCGAGGTCCCTCGCCGAAGCGGGTTATGACGTTACCGTCATGGCCCTGAAGCGGGGCGATGTCAAAGTCCGGGAAGAGATGGACGGCTTCAAGATTCGAAGAATCGAACTCATGTCCGATCTCCTTCCCGATGGAAAGATCTTCTCTGTTTTCAGACTTGCCGAGTTAGTAACAAAGACTTTCAATAACGGCGATAGGTTCGACATCTGCCACTGTAATGATTTCGAGCCAATGATTGTTGCGTCCCTGTGGAAAAAGCAAAATCCATCGCTGAAGATTGTCTACGATACTCACGAATACGCCCGGGAGAAGAACGGATTGAACGGGCTCAAGAAACTGTTTGTCAGGAGTGTCGAGCCCCTGTTGATCAAGAATGCAGACGAAGTGATCACGGTGAGCGAAGGCATAGCAACGGAATACAGGCGACTCTTCGGGCTCGAAAAAGTCAACGTGATCTACAATGCTCCTCACAAGGAGAAGACGAACAGGCGGGACTTGCTTCAGAAGAACCTTGGTATCGGCCGGGAGAAAAAGATCTTTCTTTACCAGGGCGGGCTGGCGAAGGGACGCGGCGTCGAGCTGTTGATCAAGTCCTTTGAACGACTGCAGGAAACAAACGCCGTACTCGTCTTCATGGGTTACGGCGATCTGATCACAAAAGTTCAGGAAGCCGCCGATAGAGAAACCAACATCTACTACCATCCGGTGGTACCGTACGACGAAATAGTGGCCCATACTTCCTCTGCAGATTTTGGTCTTCTTTCCGTGGAGAATGTTTGTCTCAGCTACTATTACTGCATGCCAAACAAGATGTTCGAATACATACATGCCCAAATTCCCATCATCACCACCAACCTTCACGACTGTAAAAACCTGATAGAGGAAGAAAAGATCGGCCTGGTGATCCCCGAGTTCACAGTGGACAAAACTGTTGAAACCATTGAGGAAGCGCTCAAAATCGACACAGCACAGTTCGCTCCGGGTCTGCGTGCCGCAAAAGAGAAATTCCACTGGGCAATTGAAGAAAAAAAGTTGCTTGGCATATATGCGCATCTGGAAAGTCGTTGATAGTTGGCATGTCTCTTATAGTTACTAGAGTCATCATTTGCCGGTCAGAAAATCCATGAGCAAGATTGTTATCAGTAAAAAGCTCGCTTTCATCAATTCCGCCAGCGCATTTTTCATTCGCGTCTTGAGCATATCTGTACTTGTCTGGCTGCAGAGATTTCTTCTCAGTACCATTGATGTTGACGAGTATAGTCTTCTTCCAGTCTTGACCTCCCTGATTGTATTTCTGCCCCTCTTTTCCGGCACTCTCACAAATGGCTTATCAAGATTCGTAATCGAAGCGTATGCAACGGGAGACAATCAACGCGTCACGCAGATTACTTCGTCGATGAGTTTGCTCATTTTTCCTTTTGGGTTGGTAATCCTTGTAGCGGGAGGGATTTTCGCATGGAATGTCGGAAATATTCTGACCGTCAGTGAACACCTCATTCCCGATGCCCGTTTGATGATGTTCTTGATGGTAATATCGTTTGTCCTCAATACCGTAATGACGCCATTTCTCACCGGTTTCCATGTCAAACAGAAATTCGTCGCTCTCAATCTGATTAAACTTGGCCAGGAGTTATTGAGATTTGCGTTGCTCTTTCTTCTTCTTTTTGGAATTGGACCCAAAGTACTCTGGCTGGTCGTCGCTTCTTTTATTGCCGACATTACGTCGCTCTGTGTGAAGGTTACCTATTCGTATCGACTAGTTCCATCAATTCGTTTCCGTTTCAGTCAGAGGAACTGGTCTGTTGCAAAGGAGGTCTCTTCTTTCGGCGGTTGGAGCATTCTTGGGCAACTAGCTAATTTGATTCGCCTGAGTGCGAATCCGATTATTCTCAACAAACTCAGCACTGAACTTGAGGTGGCCTGTTTTCATCTGGGCTCGATGCCGACAACTCAGATTAGCCAGTTTCTGACTGTCATTCAGCAGCCGTTGAATCCACAACTGACCGCGCTATATGCAATGAAACGCATGGACGACTTGCGTAAAGCATACGTTCGTGTGAACCGTTATGCTCTATTGGTTGTGTTGCTGGTGGCTGTGCCTCTCATGGTTTTCGCGGACGAATTAGTCATTCTCTGGGTTGGCAGCAATTACTCTGATGCTGCATTGGTGGCAATACTTGGACTCGCCGTTTTTCCAACGCTGTATGCCAATATGCTTATGGGCAATATCGTAATTGCTACCGGCAAAATACGACAGTTCGCCATATTTTCATTGCTAATCCAGATAGGGAATCTGTTGCTGACTCTCTATCTTGTGGGAGAACAGCATCTTGGCGCCGTGGGAGCAGCATTTTCCAATTTTGTTACCATGTCTTTCGTTTTTCCCGTTGTCATGATTCCAATTACATTGCGACTTATTGATCTGAAGCTCTCTCGGTTCTTGAGAGATACGGTCATTCCCGGTTGGCTCCCAGGAATCGCAGCAGTGTTCGTTGCCCTATCACTCAAATACTTCTTACAACCCGACACAATATTGTGGTTGATTCTCTCTGGTGTTATTATTACGTCTGTATATGTGTTAACGGCACTGCGATTTTCTCTAACAGAAGAAGACCATAAGATGATAAATACCTTTTTGACTGAAACACGTGCCAAAATTCCCTTTTTATAGGAACAGAATCAAGTGAAAA
>JAUXBO010000195.1 GCA_030619345.1 Candidatus Zixiibacteriota bacterium
AAGTTTGACCCGGCCACTCGTCAGTTTCAAGTGGGTTGTCGGGTTTCTTGTCCGCCAGTGGCGGACTGCGGAACGCCGACCTACGAGAACTCAAAAATCATTTAATCCTAACATAATACCGTTGACATAAAAGACGGTATCTACGAAGCTATTAACCCACCTGCAAAAAAGGCTGTCAGACTATATAGCCTGACAGCCTGTATCTAACTTGTACGATATTCAGTGGGTGTTATGCCCCGCTCATTTCGATGATCTCCTGCTTGGTTTTACCAAGGATATCGTGCTTTTTACCCACTTTCACGAAAGCATCCAGAGCCTTGTCCAGATGGTGCTTTTCGTGTCCGGCGGAAATCTGGGTACGGATACGTGCCTGCCCCTGTGGTACAACCGGGAAGAAGAACCCTATGGCGTACACCCCCTCCTGGTACAGATCTTTCGATATATCCTGCGATAGCTTGGCATTGAAGAGCATAACCGGCACAATCGGTGTGTCGCCAGCTTTCAGAATGAAGCCGGCTTCTGTCAGCCCTTTTCTCCAGTACTCGGTGTTTTGTTCGAGTTTGTCACGCCGCTCCGTGCTTTGAGAAAGGATCTCCAGTACCTTCACGACTCCGGACACAACCACCGGGGCAATCGTGTTAGAGAACAGGTAGGGGCGAGCTTTCTGGCGGCACATCTCAACCAGTTCACGTCTCCCGGAAACACAGCCGCCCGATGCCCCTCCGAGGGCTTTTCCGAAGGTGGTGGTGATGACATCGATTTTCCCCACTACACCGCACTTCTCATGTGTACCGCGACCCGTTTTCCCGATGAACCCACTGGCATGGGAATCGTCAACGAATATCATGGCATCATATTTCTCACAGAGCGCGGCTATCTCATCAAGTTTGGCGGTGTCGCCATCCATCGAGAAGACACCATCGGTAATAACTATCTTGACACGTTTGTCGCTGTGTAACTGAAGTTTTTCTTCGAGGTGCTTCATGTTTGAATGCTTGAACGAATCCTGCATAGCACTACACAGGCGCATGCCGTCAATGATTGACGCGTGCACGAGACGGTCGGCGATCATCACATCATCTTTTGTCAGGATTGCTTCGAAGACGCCCGCGTTAGCATCCATACAGGAGGGGAACAGGATAGTGTCCTCGGTTCCAAGAAACTCAGTAACTTGAGCTTCGAGTTGGAGATGAATATCCTGGGTACCGCAAATAAAACGGACCGAGGACATCCCGTAGCCACGATTGTCCAGACCCTCATGGGCTGCTTTAATCACCTCCGGGTGACTGGACAGGCCGAGGTAATTGTTGGCGCACATATTGATGACTTTTTTCAGCGAAGCCCCGGTTGGAAACTCGACCTCAATGTCCGCTGTCTGTGGCGAATGGATATATCGTTCCTGCTTGAATAGTCCGGCTTCCTTGATCCCGTTCAATTGCTGCTGGTATATCCCCCGCACATTGTCACTGTAACTCATGTTATATTCCTTCTACACGTGCCGTCAAAAGCTTTCAGGAGACTGGAGCGCTGGTACAGGTTTCACAGATCGAAATAGCTTTTGAGCAGCTGTTTTTGGCGGTTGCTACTTCAGGAATGACTCTACCAGCACAATGATTTTATTAACTGAATCAAAAGCTTCGGGTGTTGCCTGTTCATCGGGGATGTTGATCTGGTACTTATTTTCAAGGAACCGCTTCAGTGATACCATTGAGAATGAATCAACGATTCCACCTGAGATAAGCGGTGTATCTAAATCGATTTCATCGTCTTCATCTTCGAGGTATTCATTTATCACATATTCAAGCACGGCCTGCTTCATGTCATCCATGTTTTTATCCTATCTCCTATAAGGTAGTATTGTAGACTTAGTCGTTATCCAGAGTCGATGTATCTCCGATATCCTCGCCCCATTCACGAGCGCGGAGCATCCGTCGCATAATTTTGCCGCTACGGGTTTTAGGCAGCGACGGCATATATTCGATCTCCTGTGGCATAGCCAGTGGGGAGAGTGTTTTGCGGATGAAATTCATGATGTTCAGTTCCATGTCCGCATTCGCCTCAAAACCGGGTTTCAGTGTAACAAAGGCCTTTACCACTTCCATGTTTACATCATCCGGTTTCGCCACGACGGCCGACTCTGCCACTGCCTCATGCTCCAGAAGAGCCGATTCCACTTCGAATGGGCTTACCAGGTGGCCAGCTGTATTGATAATGTCATCGTCCCGTCCGGCAAACCAGAAGTACCCTTCACGGTCGATACTGGATCGGTCGCCGGATATGTACCACCCGTTTATGAACTTGCTCTCATAAGCTTCTTTGTTGTTCCAGTAGGTGCGCATCATTGCCGGCCAGTCCGGTTTGAACCCGATCAAACCAACTTTGCTCGGCTCATTGATCGGTTCGTATGTCTTCATGTCGAGAATGGTTGCAGTGAGGCCGGGGAAGGCGCGTCCCATTGATCCCGGTTTCACTTTCATACCGGGGAAATTGGTGATCATTATCGAGCCGGTTTCGGTCTGCCAGTATGTGTCGTGAAACGGAAGACCCAGCACTGCCTGTGACCAGATTACCGCCTCGGAGTTCAACGGTTCGCCAACACTTGTCAGGTGACGCAGAGAGGACAGATCGAACTTTTTGACTATCTCTTCACCCGCTTTCATGAGGGAACGTATGGCCGTCGGCGCCGAATACCAGACGGTGACACGTTTTTTCTCGATGAACTGATACCAGTTGTTTGCCGAAAATCCTATATCCTGCACACACTGTGTGATCCCGAGACTGAATGGTGCGATAATTCCATACGAGGTTCCGGTTACCCATCCCGGGTCGGCCGTACACCAGTAAATGTCGTCATCACGCAGATCAAGTGCCCACTGGGCTGAAAGATACTGCGAGATAAGCGAGTAGTGTACATGCTGTACGCCCTTTGGTTTTCCGGTTGTGCCCGAAGTATAGTGGAGCACCGAGGGGGATTCGGCAGTGGTAGGATGAATCTCAAACTGTTCAACCGGTGTGGCTTTCTCAAGTGAGAACGCTACTTCCCGCTCTCGTAGTTCTTTTTTTTCATCATAATCAACAATGATGATATGTTCCAAAAATGGCATCTGTTCAAGAACTTTGCGAACCTTCGAAACATGTTTGCGCTGGGTGATAATGGCCCGTGTCTGAGCATCTTCCAAACGGACAAACAGGGATTCACCGCCGAACGCCGAAAAAAGCGGCTGAGCGATGGCCCCAATCTTTAACACACCCAGGAAACCGAGATACAATTCCGGGATTTTGTCCATAAACAGGCAAACCCGGTCTTCCGGTTTGATACCAAGATCTCTTAGGAATTTCCCAATGGTGTTGCTGGCAAGGCGGATATCGTTATATGTGTATGTTTTTTCTTTTCCACCCATTCCCTCCCACAAGAGGGCGGGCTTATCCGCTTTTCCTTGCTGGCAAATCCGATCCGAACAGTACCAGCCAATATTGATGACATCTCCTGGGCGGTATTCAAGTTCCTGCTCGGCCATCGACCAGCTGAAATTCTTAATCCGCTCCTCGTACGATCCGAATTGACTCATATAATATTCCTCTTTTGCTCCAGAGTTACCACGGCGCAGGCAAGTTGGCCAGTGCGCGCCAGCGATAAAAGCCAGCTCGTCCCACTATCAAACTCGAGGCGTGACTTTAGTTTGTCGTGAAGAATGAGTTCGGGTGGGCCCGGAACGTGGTTAACAATTTCTATCTCGGTGAATGTTAGTCCTTTTTGTAATCCAATTCCGGCGGCCTTCAGAAATGCCTCTTTGGCTGCAAAACAGCCTGCGTAAGATGCAGCCGGCTGGCGCTGAGCCTCGCAAAATTGTTGCTCTTGCGCTGTGAAAATCTGGTTGCTAAGTCCTTCAATGGTGTGCAACCGATGCTGCATTCGCGCCACGTCTACAACGTCTATTCCAATACCGACTGTCATTTGGGTACTTCGCTGTCCCCGGCGCGACTACGCTGGTTCATACCGTCCCGTTGAAGCTTCTGGCTCAACTCCTGTATCATGTCCTTTGTCATCTTTGCCAGATCATACTTAGGCTGCCAACCCCACTCCTTGCGTGCGGCGGAATCGTCCATATAGTTCGGCCACGTGTCAGCAATCGCCTGGCGGATCGGGTCTACACTGTAGTCAATTGTGAATTCCGGTATATGTTTCCGAATCTCGTGTGCCAGTTGCTCGGGGGTAAAACTCATCGCTGTTACATTGAAAGCGTTACGGTGGATCAATCCATCCGGGTCAGCTTCCATTAACTTGATCATAGCCCGGATTGCGTCCGGCATATACATCATATCCAGCGAAGAGTCCTCACGCAGGTAGCAGGTATACTTCTTGTGGCGAATAGCTTCGTAGAATATCTCAACGGCATAGTCGGTGGTGCCACCGCCCGGTTCGGTCTCGTGTGAAATCAGGCCAGGGAAACGCAACCCACGGGTATCAAGATCAAAACGCTTGTGATAGTAATCGCACAACAGTTCGCCGGATACTTTAGTGACGCCATACATTGTGTCTGGCCGCTGGATTGTATCCTGTGGCGTATTGTCCAGGGGGGTAGATGCACCAAACGCTCCGATTGAGCTGGGGACGAATATGGCACAGTGGTACTGGCGGGCCGCTTCCAGCATGTTGTACAGACCGTTGACATTGACCTGCCAGGCCAGAGTCGGTTTCGATTCGCCAACAGCCGAGAGGATAGCAGCCAGATGATAAATAGTGTCGACCTTGTGAATTTGCATCACCCTTGTGATATGGTGCGGATCAAGGCAGTCCATGGATTCAAATGGTCCACTGTCACGTATAGTGTCATCGGCAGGCATGCGGATGTCGCTGGCAATGACATTAGTATTGCCGTATTTCTGACGCAGGATAGAAGTTAATTCGCTTCCAATCTGACCTACCGCTCCAGTGACCAGGATTTTCTTCATGCTGTATCCTCAATACCCAACGGATTTAATCCGTTTGTAACAGGTTGGTTATTGCTGGAAGCATATATAAGAAGGATAGCACAGGAAATCAAGCCCGAACGGAATGGGGGCTGACATCCGCCGACAAGCAGTAAAGGTGAACCTCTATCAGCCGCATTACGTTATGAGAAGGGGTAAGGGATTTGTCTTGACAAGAATGAGATGTTACGCCATGGTAAAGTAGTCGGGGATACTTGGGCTAGCGATTTTTGCAGGTATATTATGCGTAAGATAAATCTAATTGTCATTGTTCTCGGATTAGGGTGGGCTGT
>JAUXBO010000289.1 GCA_030619345.1 Candidatus Zixiibacteriota bacterium
CCCCTATTCCATCGGATGGACCGGGTCGTGGCTCACAATCACTCAGGATAATCTACAACAAAAGAACGTTCTTCAGTGCGGCGATGACCATTGTTGCGCTGTGATTTTTTGTATTGAGTATGGCAGGTTTTACATCGCTTGGGGTCTTCTGAGTACCCCCGCTCCAAGAAATATTCTTGAGCTGCTATTGTGAACACAAACTCCTCATTACACTCATTGCAAATGAGGATTTTTGGCTCAAAGCCGTTTTTCATGACGTCCCCTCTACGCCGTCCAATGTCATCCGTGACATTCTGGGCATATGTCATATTAGTTATGAACCTTAATTACAGCTATTTGACAATAGTGTCAATAAAAAAAAGATGTTTTAGTATGGATTACAGGGCGCAGCTGGACCGGCCATGAAAAGAAACTCTACGAAACTGGTAAGGTCGGTAATGTTGACATCGACAGTACAATCAAAATCAGCAGATTCCTCCACCGGCTGTGGCAAAGGACCACCACCAAAAAGATAGTCGACAAAGAACGTCAAATCACTGATATCGATCGACCCCGAAAAATTGATGTCCCCCCTTTGCAATTGAATTTCTCCGACGGCATCGCCCACAACATTTTGGCTCGTATCTCCCCACGACCAGACCTTGTACTGCATATTTGATAGCATTCCAAGCGCTGTTCCCTGCGGCGGAGTAACGGAAAAGGTGAAAACCGTGTCCTCACCTGGTAACAATGATTCATTGACCGTGTCAGGCAGTATCCAACCCCGGTCATCCCAAGCAGTGATACTTAGAATATCGGTAACTGGTGCATCGTTGACAGCCAGTACCTCGAACTTCCGTATCCCACCGGAGTAGACCGCCGAGTCAGTGGTCATCCATGTTGTCGACACTCCATAAGGTACACTCACCGAGGCTGAATAAAAGAAGGCCGCGGTAGCCGAAAATTCTGATAGATTGGCGGCGGCGAGGGCCACGCGATAATAATTATGGAATTCCGGAATATCAATTGTACCGGATTTGTTGACTGACTCCAGAGTCATCTTCTCGAATGAATGCACGTTGTCCGCAGTTGACTTGATTAACCAAGCCGACCAATCGCGGTCGTTGTCACCATTAAAAGTCAAGTGCAACGTGCCTGCAGAGGTACCGGGAAAGAAACTGACATAGCAACTACCATAGCCTGCAGGGCTGGCCGGCCCCGGTTGGAGTGCCACCGGATATATGGAATGAGTTCTATCGACCCATACCGACGGATAAGTCGCAGCCTCCGAATAGTGAAAGGTATCAGCTCGATTGGCCGTACAGTAGTTCCAGTTTATGAATTCACTAAAGGCAGAATCTAACGACCATCCATATCGGCCAGACAGAGTGTCAGACATAACATCAAAGAGGGGATCGAATCGGACGCCTTCCCAGATAGCACGAATCAACGATGTATCAAATTTCTCCACGAGAAACATTTCCCAAACAAAACAGGAGTAGGCGTGGATGGTGTTTTCTGTCAAAGAAGTCTGGGGCCAGTCAAAAAAGGCTTGCAGATAATTGTAGTTGTCATCCGTCTGATCAAAGACAATATCCTCCATATGGACCGCATCCGATTCCAGAAACCACAAGTCGATTGTGGCATTATAAGAGAATTGCACGGAGTGATGGAATTCATGGGCGGCAGTAGCTTTAGCAGCACCAGCCACCTGACCTTCCGGATCGCTATTTGGCGGAAATCCGAGAAAGTCTTTGTTCATCACCATGAATGTTATGAAATCATCCCACGGCTCGGGTCCTTGAGTTTCATTGACAACGTATCCATAGTAACCAGAGTTTTCAAAGTAGATGTCGTATAAGGAATCGCCGCCTTCAGTTCCATCGGAAGGAGGATTAACATAGCCGAGGAGCACATGTTTGGTATGTGAAGTGTCCAGGTAGGCAGCGCACTTCTCAACAAAATCCGGCACACCGTTTGAATTATCATCAGCAAGCGGGACTGCGTTTACACCCGTGTCGTTATAATGGAGCTTGAAAAATCCGCCGGGAGAATCAAAAAAGAAGTCTGAGGGTAGTCTCTCAAACGCCGGATTTGCGGCCAACTTAGTCTCATAAGAAAGCTGATCCCAAATACGCCGGATTTCCAAAAGTATGAGAGTTGCGCTTCGGTCGGTAAAACGGGGCGATGAAGTCAAATCTGATCTGTACCGCTGCGGAAGTTCTTCGGGCGACTTGATCGTCTTTAGTTGTAGTAAGACTTTTGTGTCAAGATCGATCCGACCGGCCAGATAATCGGACTCTATCAAACCAACCGGGCTGACAACCGGACGGTCTTTGCCAACTGCCGAAACAGTCACAGCAGATGCCAAAAGTGCGATTAAGAGAAAATTGTAAACTGTATTTTTCATCTAAAACGTTTGACCCAAAACAATGTCATTTCTCATTAGTATCGGAGCAGATTCAGTTCCAACTAAGCTTTTTTCCATGTGCCGGTGGTCGGTTTTACAGTAATTCACTAGTTCTGACCTTATAACAACGATTCTATTAGAATCGTTTCAACAATTGAGACCCGATTGAAATTAATCCGTAGTAAGGTATTGGCGATCTCGACCACACTTATAATGTATTGTCTATCAAAGATTTGTCAATGTCAAACTGCTGAGGGCAGCACGAAAGTACTGGTTGGTACCTATTAGTATCTGCCAATCTTTGGTTTCTGAATATCCAAAATCGACGCGTATAACCCTCTCGCGGCCCAATCGAGCCAGGTGAATCCGAAGCCCGACTCCGCCCGCCATGAGAAAATCTTTGAAGCCTATGTCCTGATCTCGTCGCCAGGTTCGACCAACATCAAGAAAAAGAACTCCTCCGAACACCGCGGAGAGTATTTCAAGATTGGGGAAAAATCGGCCCTCGACATTCAAAACAGCCCGACGGTTACCAGAACGATAGAAGGTATCAAACCCCCGAACACCCGTTGTACCACCGATGTTTAGATTCTCCCGACCATCC
>JAUXBO010000193.1 GCA_030619345.1 Candidatus Zixiibacteriota bacterium
AATAAATGACTGATCCAGCCCGACTGCCTGGGTCAGCATCTGGGAGATCGCCAGTCTCAAACAAAGTGAGGCTAAGTCTTTTTCTCCGCCAGAGAATCGATTGACCTCAAAATATTCGCCGTAGTCCAGCAGCCGAAGATTATACTTCTCGTCCAACTCCACCATATTATATTTGCCTCCGGTCATTTCGGAAACAAGACGACTGGCCAAATCCGCCAGGGTCGGTCGAATTCGAGAAATCATCAGGGTCCGATATTCGGCCAGCAGAGACGCCAGTTTCTCAATATGATAGCGATTGTCACGGCTCTGATCCAATTCCAGACTGGCCCGCTCAAAATCTGCCAGCCGCTCCTTTTTGCCTTCTATATCTGAGAGCATTCCTTTGATTCTACTGGCCAAAGCACTGTTGCTTCCTCTGGCCTGCTCGAAACAAACCTCGGCATCTTCGAATTTAGACGCCGCCGTTGTATAGGAATCCGGATCCCAGTTCAGCTCGATAAGCTTTAGATCAGTATCTTTCTGTTGCTTGATAAGTTCTGCTTGTTGTCCCGACAGGCTTTTTATGGAATCCTCGATTTCGGCTCTTCGGCTCAAAATGCCCTGAATCCTGCTCAATTCCCGTTGCAGGTGATCGGACCGATTCATCTCTTTCTGAGCTGCTTCAAACTTCTTTCGTTCAAACGGCTCTTCAGCGGCCATCTTAAGTTCTCCGCTTAGCCGGTCAACGCTTTCCAAAAGCTCTTCCCGACTACTGCTGGCATCTTCCAAGGCCCTGGTTCCATTACCGATCCGGATTTCCAATTCTTCCCGTTTTTTTCCCAATCGCTGCAACTCAAAAACCGATAGCTTCAGTTTCTCACCCTCAGAGCGTATCGCAGCCAAAGAGCTGTCCAGTTGTTGCTGAATCTTGTTAATCTGGGCAACTTCGGTTTCGAGATGTTCCTTTATGCTCGAATAGTCATCACCAAACGGTCTTTGGCAGCGATCACAGATCGAGCCGGGTCCCAGGTCCTCAACTGACTGCAACTGGGACCTCAGTTTCTCAATCTCTCTGCGATTGGCCTCAGCCGCTCCATGAGCCAACCCATATCGTTCCCGCTCCTCTCCAAGCTCTCTTTCTCCCTGCTCGATCCTATTGGTAATGGACTCAGGGATTTCTGCCATTTCGGCCTGGTTTGCAGTCTCTTCTTTCCGAAGGGCTACAATACGTGATTCCAACTTCGCCAGGTCATCCTTTTGGCCACTCAACAGCTTCTCAGTTGATTTCAATGACTCGGCCTTGAGACGAGCCTCATTCAGTTGATCAAATCGCTCTCGACAGCCTTCAAGGGACTTTAGTTCGACCTGCAACTTCTCTGATTCTTCGGACTGCTTCAGCAGATTGGCCTGCTCCCGTTTCCGCCGTGATAGTTCTCCCTCGATAGTTTCCAATCTGTTCCCGATAGAGTTCAACTCGACTTTGACCAGATCAAATGTAGTCTTTTTGTCCTGCTGGACTTTGAACTGCTCTGCGGCCTGTCTTTTGGATACAACCGAATCCTTCAAAACAGATTCAGATGCCTTAAACTCCTCTTGGATTGTAATGAGATTCTGGTCTATCTCTTTTATGGCTGACTCAACAGAGTCCTTTTGGGTTAGTTGTCGTTCGAGAAACTCACTATCTTTTCCATACTGACGAGCATCTTCTTTTGCTTTGACAATTGCTTTGTCGAGTTTCTCAACTCCAAGCATCATGGCCAGATGGTCTTTCCGCCGCGAGGGCTGAAGATCCGCCAGGGCATTTAATTCCTGCTGACGAGCCATAAACGAGGTCAAAAAGCCCCGCAGGTCAAGCCCGAGTAATTGCCCCACATGATCCTTGGTATCAACAATACCAACTGATTCCGACTGGCCTGAACGATATAGCTCAACTTCAGCTCGATCGCTTTTGCCCACCAGACGTCTGATCACCTGATACTCTTCACCTCGAACCTCGAACCTGAGTGATACCCGACACTCCTCGCTCGGACCTGCAAAACTCGACTTTATCTGGTCCCTTCCCGTTCTGGCGGCTTGATTGCCGTATATCGCCCAAGATATTGCCTCTATAATAGAAGTCTTTCCAGCCCCATTGCGGCCGATAATCCCGATCACCGCGTCCGGGAACTCAATTCTGGCCTCTTTTATGACTCTAAAGTTGTTTATTTCAAGCTCGATCAGCCTCATAATTCTGATTACGCAACAAGGCGGCAACTGTCAAGCGCAACTTTGCCGGATTGGTCAATAGGTAAAAATATGTGACTATACCGATTCATTACGAATACCCCTTCGTGACGGGCGTACGTCCTCGTGCGCCCGCCTAAGTTGGCAGACGGGGACATCCGCCAACCACGGAATATGGCAAAGGCGGGTCTACAGACAACCAGTAGGGTGGATCCGTCTTCGGTCCCCGGACCTGCCATTATCGATATAAAATACTCTCTTAAAGAACAAAGGCAGGTCTGAAGAGAGAAGACAGACCTGCCCTACTCCCATGGTGGATGTCCGCCAACCATGAACCTGGCGAAGGAACCCGCCTTACTTCTGCTAAGTCGTTGGTTTATATATAGAAAGGTGAGCTAAAGTATCAATAGCGGACAAAAACTACCCGAAACTCCTGAACATTTTTCATATTCGGGAAAAAAGTTCCGTTTTTCTTCTTGACAAATTTCCAATTAAGGCTATTTTCTATGTGAGCGTGTGCATGATTGTATCGCGAGTCCGAGAGCCACATTTGGAATCAAAATGCAGTCGCCCCTCAAAAATACCATCTTTTGCTGAAAATTGCTAACTCTTCAACCTGTCATCCCGATAGGTGAATTGTGTGTTGGTCAAGGGAATACAAAAGGATTATAACCTGTTGTGTTTTGTTGTCTGACAGGCAGACAGTTCTAAGTCCCACTTTCTACACTAGTTAGTACTATTACATACCTGTACTACATTTTACCTTTAGGAGGTAAATACTCACGTAACTTGAATCTGAAGAGTAAGAAACAGATGTTCTTCAGTGCTTACACAACTTTACGTTTCTTGGGGTTTATCATTTGTTTGTATAACTCCACTCCAAAGCTAGGAATTATATGAGTTGGTTTACAAAAGTTCATATCTCGCACTTCCCTAGACACAAAACGGGAATAGTAATGTGCCTCATGACCGCCCTTTTTGGGATTGGTCCGGTATATTACAGGACTTCTTGTGGATTCAATTCGCTTGTTCCTTACTTTAAGGAGGAATTAAATGCTTAAAAGACTGTTAATAGCAGTATTCGTTTTGAGTCTAGTGTTGGCTTTTAGCGGTACGGCAATGGCAGACATATCAAAAGGTCCGTTGAATGTGGTTAAGAAGATCGATACAAGCAATCCTCGCTTTAACGATGTTCTGACAGCTGGTCCGGTACAACCGGCCACCAAAAAACCTATTTCGGCTATTGGCAAAGTCCCGGCTGGATCAACCATTCCTGGTCCCCCACAACAGTATTTCTGTGATATACAGGATTATACTAGTGGTGCGGCGGCCTATTATTGGACGATCCCCGATGCTTATGGCGACGACCTTTTTAATATGCGTTTTACGTCAACTGCCGACTTTGACTGCTCGTTGAAAGTTGCTCACTACTTGATGTACTGGCCCGGTTCGTGGGTCTCCGACATGCGCTGTTACCTTTGGGCCGATGATGGATTCGGCTTCCCGGGTGCAATTCTTGACTCGGTAGACATTCCGTGGGCTGACATCGATGCCGCGCACACTGCTGCCGGCGGTAACCTGTTTTTTGTCTCCGCTGATTTTACTCCCGTCGGTAACTCGTCAGGACTCGATTGGGTCATGTCGGACGGCGCTGAGTATCATCTTGGCTTCACCGCTCTCGACCAGGTAACTGGTTCCTTGGCAATCATCTCTGATGCTGCCGATGGTCCTTATGTCGGTGAAGAACGCGCCAGTGAAAACTGGGGCGGCTCCTGGGGGACGATGTTAAACGACTGGGGCGTAGATGTATCTTTCTTCATCTGGGCCGAACGTTGTTGCACAGAGATTCCATTTACCGATTGCTATACCGATGCTCCTATCCAGAACGTCGCTTACTTCTGGCGCGCTCCTCATCCGACATACTGTGATGAAGAGTACTCCATGAGATTTGCGGTTGACGCTCAGGATACATTGGTATCCGTGGACGTAGCCATTTACAACGATGATGGCTCCGCCTCTAATATTGATCCGTCCGGTAATAACACCGTTTATGTAACTGTTTACGGTGATGATGGTGCTGGACTGCCAAATCCAGCTGACATAGTAACACAGGCTGTCTTGGCGGCGGGATCATACGGGTTCTACCCGTCACTTACTTCTGTACCGTTTAACTTCGTCTTGCCAGGCGCTGGTACTTACCATGTCGCTTTCGGCTCTGACGGTGTTTGTGGAACCTCCTATGAGTCCACCTTATCATCCGACGGTACTGATGGTGTTGGCGCGTCTGCCTCTAACTGGGGCGGCGGTTACTGGGTTGATTTCCTTAGTGGATGGGGAATTGATGTCAACTTCTACTATCTTATCAACATCTGTAATGACGAGTATACCCTCTGTTCAGCTAATTCATGTAACAATGGACTGGCTTACTACTGGAATCTGCCTGACGCCTATGGCGATTTTGCTCATGCTCAGAAGATTGCAACTGAGGGTGTAGAATGCCGTGTTCAGGAAGTCTCCTGGGCTCTGTACGACTTTGGCGGTGCGGGCCAGTATACATACAACTCCAGGGTTGCGGTGTATTCTGATCTTGCCGGACTTCCTGGTGTTGAGCTGGCTGGTATTGATCTTACACCGGCCGACTATGTACTCTTCCCGGGTATGACCACTGTCGACTTTGAACCCCTTGATGTCTATGTAACCAGTGATTACTGGATTGCTATTACATCGCTTGCGCCAACCCAGGACGAAGGTATTGCGACTCTGTCCGATGCCGGCGGTGGCCCCTGTATGAACAGTTGGGCTGAATTCTGGGGCGGATGGAGCATTATGTGCAACTATTGGGGTGTTGGTTGTGATTGGGCTTCCGTATCCGAATCCTACCATTGCTGCTCCCCGTTTGGTGAATACGCCTGTAACCCGGGTGGAGATGACGACTGGTCAACTCTGCAGGGTAGCTTTGCGCGTACAGGTCGTTCCGAGCTGCCGGTTGGTGACTCCTGGTGCGATCTGAACCTGACCTGGGCCTATGAAGATGCCACCGATGGTGTCGCCTTCTGTGGTCCTTCCGTCTATGAAGACAAGGTCCTCTGTGCATT
>JAUXBO010000105.1 GCA_030619345.1 Candidatus Zixiibacteriota bacterium
GCGGTAAGCTTGAAAAACAAGCTTCACTGGGACGATGCTCTTGATGTTTGGGGTGTTCATGGTGTTGGCGGTGCACTTGGAATTGTAATGCTTGGTTTGCTGGGCAGCACAGCTATCAATCCGGCCGGTGCTGATGGCCTTTTCTATGGTGGTGCTGATTTCTTTTTTAAGGAATTGGTGGCAATAGTAATTTCTTCTATATACGCTTTTGGATTTACATATTTCATGCTATGGTTAATCAACAAAGTAACGACCGTTAAGACAACAGAGACTGAAGAAGGTACACTCGATGAATCACTACACGGAGAATCGGCGTATTTAGTGGAGTAAGTTATTAAGGAGGATAATATGAAAGCAAGTAGATTGATTTTTGTCTTAATTTGTTGGCTTCTTTTGAGCAGCGGTTTTTCATCTGCAGTTCAAGCTCAGAGTGAAGTAGACATGACGGTTGGTGTTGACTATTTCAATCGTTATGTCTGGCGAGGTCTCGACTTTGCGAACACGCCAAGCCTACAGCCAACCCTGTCTCTTGGTTTTGACGGATTTGAAACCGGTATATGGGGCGCCTATACACTTTCAAATCAACAATCGGAAAGTGATGAAATTGATTTTTGGGTCGGCTATACCCATGAGATAGAAAATGCGATTTCTATCTCCGCCGTAATTACCGATTACTATTTCCCCAATGTCGGTATTGATTTCTTTAATTTTAACAACTACGACGACGAACTTGAAGATGGAACCCCTGATCCTGGCGCGCATACTCTTGAAGCCGGGCTTAGCCTTACCGGTCCGGAATCGTTTCCGGTAACTGTTTCCGGATATATAAATTTTCACAATGATGCCGGAAATAATACATACTTCCAGATCGATTACCCCGTTAAGATCAATGAAACCGACCTGAATATCTTTATGGGCGCAACCGGTGGAAGTAAAGATAATTCTGGTTACTACGGGACAGATGATTTACAAGTTATCAATGTTGGTGTGCAGGCTTCTAGAGAAATTGTGGTGACTGAGTCGTTTTCGGTACCATTAAATATCTCGTTTATCGTTAATCCAAATGCCGAAATTTCGTACCTGGTTGTCGGGTTTAGTTTCTAATATTGTATTATTGGTTTCTGAGAGTATTCTTGAATAAAAGCCTCCACATAAATGGAGGCTTTTTATAAATTAGCCGGGTGGCCCATCCGCTTGCGGTGGGTTTCTAAGACATAAGAAATCCCCGAAGCTGTTATGCTTCAGGGACTTAAATTTGGTAGCGGGGAGAGGATTTGAACCTCTGACCTTCGGGTTATGAGCCCGACGAGCTACCGGACTGCTCCACCCCGCGATCAGAGTGCCAATATATAGACCGCCATCGTCATGTCAAGCGAATAAGGTGACGATTGCGAACTCAGCCAGCCGAGGTGAAGCGTCGTTTTTATGCTTTGGCCGTTTTCGGCTCCCTCAACATCACCATCTTCAGAGCTGGCGGCGTAACAAGAGTCGTTATGATCACCATGATCACTACCGCCGAGTACGTACTGGTCGAAACCACCGGATGGCCTTCCAACATCAGCTTGGCTCCAATACCGGCAAAGATAAGTCCAACTTCGCCACGAGGAATCATACCCAGGCCGATCGCAATACGGTTGGTCGTTTTGTCAAAAATGGCCAGGGAGCAAACTTGTTTACCGATGATCGCTGCCAAAGTCAACACTGCCGCAAACCCGAGAATCTGGATTTCACCAAAGGTCTTCAGATCAACCATCATCCCCATTCTCACAAAAAAGACCGGCACCAGGAAGATCGTGATCGGCTCCAGCAAATGCTCAATTCCATGTTCGCCACGCTCGCGGAATCTGGTGTAATGCACTTCTTCGAGAATCAGTCCGGCTGCAAAAGCTCCCACGATTGGGGCCAGCCCTATTATGCCTGCGACATAGGAAAGGAGGAAGCAGACCAGCAGTGAGAATGAAAGCAAGACTCCCTTTCCCCTTAGACGGAAGGCAAGATTAAAGTACTGTGGTAGAATCTTCGCACCAATTATAATCGCCCCGGCAATGAACAGAACGGCCTTGCCAATGATCCATAGAACAGCTAACGAACTGATACCTTCTCCCGCACCACTGTTGACGGCAACGATGACACCGGCCACAACAGCCAGAATCACCAGCCCGAGGATATCATCTATTACAGCGGCTCCCAAAATGATCTTCGCTTCGCGTGATTTTATTTTACCTATATCTTTCAACACTCGAGCTGTTATACCGACCGAAGTCGCGGTCAGAGTTGCTCCTATGAACACGTGAACGTACATTGACTCGTTTGGAAGAAACCAGGCAGCCACGCCCCAACCGAGGAAAAACGGCACAATAACGCCGAATATGGCCACCATGAACGAGGCCACACCTACTTTCATCATCTCTTTTACGCTTGATTCCAACCCAACCTCAAAGAGGAGGAGTATTACGCCCAGTTCAGCCAGTACTTCAAGAGTTATGTCATATTTAAAAGGCTCAAAAACATCGATACCGGCCAGATGCATATTACCTATGATCATCCCCATAACAAGTTCGCCCAGAACCGCCGGTTGTCCGAAACGCTCGAACATATCCCCACCAAGTTTGGCCGCAAGAAGGATGACCATGAGCCCCAGAAGGATGTCAAGAACCGGCCCGCCATGACCGGAAGATTCTCCGGAGGCTGCTTCACCGCCGGTTGAACCAAAGGCAATACTATAGAAGACATACACAGCTACAAAAGCCATGAGAAGGTAAACTCTACGGTTGCTCAATAAACGCATCTGTTCTCCGCTTTCCTTATCATTAGTTGACATTTTGGCCCATATTAAGCCAAAGTGGACTCGACCACAAGTTTTATTTGCTGAAACAGATATACGCACTACCAGGTGATTCATCACCGGAGGCTTCATCACCGGAGGCTTCATCACCAAGTGATTTGTCACCTCGTGATTTGTCACCTCGATTGTTCAGAAAACTGACTTTCTGTCGAAAATAGTAACTGAAGATTGAAACCAGGAACGATATCAACAGGAAGATCGATACAGACTTATAAATTATGTTTATATTTATCGGTACTGCAGTGGTGGTGGCTAGTATTGCCGGCGGGTTCATTTTGGAAGGGGGCGATATCCTCGCGCTCTACCAGCCAGTCGAGGTCTTGATTATCGGTGGAGCGGCATTGGGGGCACTTGTTATCGCTACTCCCCTGAGCGTTATCAAGGGAATAATCAAGCAGGCGATAGCCGTCCTGTCCTCCGGTATGGTCAAACAGGACTACCTTGACCTGCTGGTTATGATGTTTGAAATATTCAATGTGGCTCGTAAGGATGGTCTGGTCGGGCTCGAAAACCATATTGAGCATCCCGAAGAGAGCAATATTCTTCAGCGCTACCCGAAGTTTCTCGCAAACCATCATGCTCTGGCTTTCTTTGCTGATACGATGCGCGTGATTATCTCGGGAGCAGTTCAACCGCACGACCTCGAAGACCTGATGGATAACGACATTGAAGTTCTTCATGCAGAGGAAGAACGACCTTCGGTGACTTTGAACAATACGGCTGACTCGTTGCCCGGTCTTGGTATTGTGGCGGCTGTGCTCGGAGTAGTTCTCACTATGGCCGCCATTGACGGCCCTCCCGAAGAGATCGGTCACAAGATTGGTGCCGCCCTGGTGGGGACCTTTCTCGGTATTATTGGATGTTATGGTCTGGTAGGACCTCTGGCCGCGTCCATGAAACATCGCCTCACCGATGGCCACCAGTACTTGACCTGCATGAAGAACGCCCTCTTAGCATTCAATAAAGGCGTGGCTGGTGTGATAGCGGTAGAATTTGCCCGAAGAACACTGTATGCCGAGGTCAGACCGGACTTTCTCGAACTGGAAGCAGCCTGTAACGAAACCAAAAAGAAATAATCGACATGGGCGACGACCAGCAACAGCCAATAATAATCAAAAGGAAAAAAGTCAATCATGGTGGTCATCATGGCGGTGCCTGGAAAGTAGCCTTCGCTGACTTCATGACGGCTATGATGGCCTTCTTTCTCACAATGTGGCTGGTCGGACAGAAATCGGAAGTGCGTGAGGCCGTCGCCGGCTATTTTCGAGATCCCGGGAAATACCAAAGCCAGGGACAATCGGGCGTACTCCAAGGATCCTCATCACCTGTTAAAAATTCCGGTCAGCCTATATCAATCATGAAGCAAAAAGAAGAAACGGGCGGAGGCAAAGGACCGACAGCCGAAGAGCGTCATGAGATGAGCCTGATGGCCAAGTCGATTCTTGAAAATCTGGAAAAGCAGGCCGAATTCAAGAGACTACGTGACAATGTCAAAATCCAGTTAACCTCAGAAGGTCTCCGGATAATCCTGAACGAATCCGAAGAATCTCCGGCATTTTTTGAGCCCGGCTCCGCCAAACTACTACAAAAATCTGCCATAGTTTTGATTACCATTGCAAAACAACTGGGCAAAATCACAAACCACCTGGTAATTGAGGGACATACCGATGCTTCCTACGCCGGCGGAGGAGGTTATGGAAATTGGGAATTGTCCGCAGATCGGGCTAACGCCGCCAGACAACTAATGGATGTATCCGGTCTATTCAAAGAACAGGTACGCGAGGTCCGAGGATTCGCAGATAGATTCCCCATGATTGAGGGCAATCCGGCAGATCCCAGAAACAGGCGTGTATCGCTCCTTCTCCTGTACAAATCGCGCGAGCAATACTATGACCAGTTGGAACTTGGCCAGAAGATAATGGAAGAGATCACGGGCTGAGAGCTAATCCATTTCAGAATAAATCACAAAAAAAGGCCGTCCGGTTAGTGGGCGACCTTTTCATAATTAGTTCAAACAAAGAGCTATTTGTCGCGAAGAGCGAGCATTTCCTTGCGAATGTCCTGAGCGATAGTTTTTATTTCCTGCATAGCTTTACGGACCCGGCTGGTCGCAGCTTTGTTACCCGCTTCGGCTTTTTCTACATCCCCACGGACCGCTTCCACTACTTCCACCAGTTTGCCATAACTTGACATCTTGAGACTCCTTTCATATTCAGACATTGATTTAATAGGCTTTACACGTCCCATGTTGCCTTTTTAGCTCAGTAAGAGCAAATAAAAACTGTCCCTAAGCGCAGTTTTTTCTATATTAGAGCTACATTATAACTAACGCATACCCCCCGGCCAGAAATGGTCAGGGGCTTTTGTGCTACAAGGACCGGAATACTGGAAACAAGTATTAAAAAATCGAGTCCGCTCGAAAATCCGCATTTGGAAAGCGTGCTGAGCCGCATGGCTGTCGGCCGCCCATTCCAAAGGCTCATTAATGACCTGAATAACAAACAGTTAGCCAGCGTACCCATCGCTGGATTGAGCGGTTCGGCCACGGCTCTTTTGGTAGAATCAATTGCCAGAGAGGCCAGACGGCCAATTCTGATAGTAACACCAACCGGTGACGAGGCTTCCGATCTGTACGATGATTTGAATTTCCTGGCTGGAAACGGGTCAGTCGGCCATTTTCCGGCCAGACAGATCCTCCCCTACGATTTTAGAGCCCCGGTCGGCGAAATCATGGGGCGCAGACTATCGACCCTGAACGGCCTTATCACTGGTAAGGTCAAGCTGGCCATCTGCCCTATTCGTGCGCTTATGGAACCGACCATCGCACTGGACCAGCTCAAAAAATCCAGTCTTTCATTCGAGCGCGGCAGTGAGGTTGATCTCGAAGATTTAACCGTCCGGCTCGTTCGCCTCGGATTCCGACGAGTTTCCGTAGTTGAAGAGGTCGGGGATTTTGCCGTCCGGGGCGGGCTGATAGATTTTTTCAGTGCCGGAAGCGATGCTCCGGTTCGCGTAGAATTGTTCGACGACGAGATTGATACAATACGTCAATTTGATGTCTCCACGCAGCGGACAATAGACTTCATCGATTCGGTTTCCATTCTTCCCAGACGCGAAGTCCCCATCACTCAGGAATCTCTTGAGGCCCACCTGGACCACTTGCCTGCCGATGATGCCGATTACATTCGTGATCGTTATCTCAACGATCCGGAGTTGCCGGGACTGGAATGGCTGTCTGTTACGTTCGGTTTACCAAAAGGCTGCCTGCTCGACTATTTCCATGAGTCAGGGATTATTATTACCTTCAGTTTTGGGAGTATCGAAGCGGAAGCGGAAGCTATAATGAAGGAGGGCGAGAACTTATACCAGCGACTCAACCGCCAATTGGTATCGCTGCCCAAACCGGAAGAGTACTACCACAGTATCTCCAGCCTATCGAACAGGTTCCAGAAGCACGACCGGATTGACCGCCTTCCATTTAGAGGCGGCAAGCCGGGAATAATTGACTTTGGCTGCAAGCCCCACCCTTCTCTCGGCTCACGTCTCGATCTGCTCGGTGAAACGGTCCAGAAATTCCGCGAGGAGGGAATCGATTTTTTCATCGCCGTAGATTCCAAAGGGCACGAGCAGAGACTGACCGATCTCATGGCCGAAAAAAGTGGGCTCGACTTTGTTCCACCTCTAAGAGTCGCTGATCTAAAGGGCGGCTTTGTTTGTGCCGACTCAGGCTTTGCAATTCTTACCGACCACGAGATTTTCAGCAGACATCATCGGCGCGTACGGCGTAAGAAATTTAAAGAGGGTGTGGCGATCTCAGACTACTCCAGCCTTACCGCTGGTGATTTTGTGGTCCACACCGACTATGGAATAGCCAGGTATCTCGGGCTCAAAACTTTAAACATTGACAATCGCAATCGCGACTGCCTGCAGCTGCAGTATGCCGGAAAAGATAGGCTGTATGTCCCTATTGAGGAGTTTAATCGCGTATCCAAATACTCCGGTAAGGACAGCGATCCCACGCTCACACCACTCGGCACACCCACCTGGGAAAGACTGAAGAAAAAGACGAAAAAAGCGGTGACCGATCTGGCCGAAGAACTCATTCGCCTCTACGCCGAACGACAGGCCGCACCCGGATTTGCGTTTGGTGAAGATACGGTATGGCTCAAACAACTTGAGGCCTCGTTCGTTTATGAGGAGACCCACGACCAATTGCGGGCGATTGAAGATGTCAAAAGAGATATGGTCGTCACCAAGCCGATGGACCGACTTATCTGCGGCGACGTTGGTTTTGGCAAGACAGAGGTTGCGATTCGGGCTGCCTTCAAGGCGATAGAAAACGACAAGCAAGTCGGTGTCCTGGTACCGACAACGATCCTTGCCCAGCAACACTTTCAGACTTTCTCCGAACGACTGGCAGAGTTTCCTGTCCGGGTGGGCATGCTCTCTCGGTTTAGGACCAGGGCGCAACAGTTGGAGACGCTTGAAGAGCTCAAGGCCGGAAAAGTGGAACTGGTTATCGGCACTCATCGCCTGCTCTCCAAAGACGTTATCTTCAAAGATATCGGGCTTCTGATTATTGATGAGGAACATCGCTTCGGCGTCCGCCACAAAGAAAAACTACGCCAGTTAAAGACCAATGTCGACACGATCTCCATGACGGCCACCCCGATCCCGCGGACCCTGAATCTCTCCATGATGGGTGTCCGTGACATGAGTCTTATTGCCACCTCACCCAAAGATCGTCTTCCCATTTTGACTGAGATCGCTGAATTTGACCCGGGTCTCATTGCCTCCGCCATCCTCCGCGAAGTGGACCGTGGCGGGCAGGTCTTTTTTGTACATAATCGGGTGCAGACGATTGACGCCATGCACCGCTACTTGAAAAAAATAGTTCCGCAGGTTGAGATCGCTGTTGCACATGGACAGATGCACGAGAAATCGCACGAAGGAATCATGTTGGCCTTCATGGAGAAACGCTTCGATCTACTGCTGTGTACCTCGATTACCGAATCCGGCCTTGACATCCCTTCGGCCAACACGATAATCATTAACCGTGCCGACCGTTTTGGGCTGGCCCAGTTATATCAGATTCGCGGGCGGGTGGGGCGCTCGGCTCA
>JAUXBO010000086.1 GCA_030619345.1 Candidatus Zixiibacteriota bacterium
GATGAAAATATAGATATATGCTACTTCCATCCTGATACCTTCAATCAGGAATTGGGCCGTAAACAGCGACAGCAATAAAAGACCCTCTGCCCGATTTATTCTCAAATTCAACAAGACTGCCACACCGAAAAGCGACTGTGCTGCCGTTAGAAACAGTTCATGAGTCTGCAGACTGTTAAAAACAAACGGTTTGATGGCACGACCGGAAATCGCATAGACAAGTGGAATCGTGCCCACCAAAAGGGTCCACTGGTTCACTTTTGATGAGATCAGCGCTTTCATGGCTGAATTGGCGGCTCCGCGCATAGTCCAGGTGGCCGCGATAATAAATTCCGGAGCCTCGGAAGCTATGGGGGCGAGCCATTGGACCAGTCTAAACTCTGAAATTCCAAACATCTTGCCCATACCGACCAGTGACATGGCAAACGGTTCAGCGACAAAGAAGATAACCGCTCCCGACCAGACAAAGAGCGCAACCGTCCAGAATATTCTGGGGCCTCTCCTGAGATTGGCTATAATCTTGACCGGCCCGACAAGCTCCGGCTCCGTACTCTCCATCTGGGCAATTCTCCGCGTGTAGAGACCGAAAATCGTCACCAGGATCACGGTGTCGATTAGATTCAGGCTGCCCTTGAGGGGAATGGTAAACGAGTATAAAGTTGCGGCAGCAAGGTAGAATATCTCGACTCGCTGCGATTTATCCAGCACGATGGCTGTTTTCTTTTTGAAATAAACATAAATGAATAAAATAAAAGGCCACCCCAGGCCAACCAGGAGTCGGTTGGCGCCAGTCATGTTAGCGATCGCGTTATTGGCATGGGCTGGATCATGCGCCGCTTTCCAGGTAAAGACAAAATCAACGGCGTATTCCGGAAGTACCGCGACTAAGGCGAGAATGGCCACCGCCAGTGATTCAGACATCTCCAATTGAGCAACTTCAGCCGCCCATGACAGGAGAAATGCGGCTCCGAATATTGAGAGACCAAACAGCAACGCCCCCCAGTGGGGAGCAATTTCAGAATGGGTGAAACCATAATACAGGCCGGGGATAGTGACCAGGGAGGTAATCAAGAACCCAACATAAAGTCCCGGTGTAATCTCGTATGTTTTATGGGCGTGCGTCACGGAGAGAGTGTAATCTATGTCCGGTCGTAAGGCAACAACTATGTTAGTCAATCTAACTATGTTAGTCGAATCGACTAACCGCGAATCACCATATTGACGATATCTTTTCGCAACAGTACGCCAACCAGGTTTTCGTTGTCGGTAACAAATACTCGGCGGATATCTTTGAAAATCATCATGGCCGCGACTTCGACGATACGTGTATCCGGTGTTGTTACTTCATATTCATCGCGATACAACTGCGAAACTTTAATTTTGTCCTCTTGTTTTAGCAGTTCTTCGAACGGCTCAACATCCATCGAATAATTCAAATTTGATATCAACGACTTATAGTCAGGAAGAGCGGCCCGGATCAGGTCTCGGTCGCTGATGACCCCGAGTAATTTGTTATTGGTATCAACCACCGCCAGGGCCGAGAGCCGATTGCGGAACATCTCGTTGGCGACCGCCTTAAGAGTGTCATCGGGAGTGACGGCGTCCACATTGTGACGCATAACATCTTTTACCATCAATTCTTTATCAACCGACACACCGGTATTCGCAATTAGCTTGATCAGATCGGGAGCGCTGGACACGGCCAGGACCTGCTCAAGATTACTTTCATCACGGGCAAATGCAGCCAACCCAGAAAGTGTTTGGAGGTAAAGCTTGGCGATTGTCGAAGGCGTCAACAGGAGGCAGACTACATGGACAGGGATACCGTCAGCAGTCTTGTCTTCGAGACCCTTGTGCGAGACACCGATCAGGATATACAACTCTGATACGGAGTCCGTCCGAGCATGGGGGAATGCAAATCCGTGACCGTATGAAGTGTTCTCAATCTCTTCCCGTTCTCTTATGGATGCCATCACAGCATCGTAGTCAAGACGTACTCCTTCGGTGCTGAGCATGTGAAGCAATTCTTGTACAGCGTCATCTTTGTTAGTCGACTTTAGGTCGGTGCTAATACGACGGTCCATCAATAAATTAGCCAGATTCACCCGTTACCTCATTACTTTGGCTGTTGGATTTTGCATTGGTTCTCTCAATCAGGGCCGGGGAAGCTACACCACCTGACACCAGAAACTTGATACCCTCCTCAACGGTCATGTTCACCGTGTAGACCTCGTCGTGCGGCACCATAACCACCATGCCAGACACAGGAGTCGGTGTCGAGGGAATAAAGCAGGTGGCATACTTTCCAGCTTGTTGATCATTCTCGATCCTGATTCTGTGTGATACAAAACAAAGGGCGTAAATGCCTTTGCGTGGGTATTCGATCAGGGCTACTTCGCGAAACGAAGTCATGGAAGGTTTCGCCAAAGCCTCAAGAAGTTGTTTTGCGGCGCTATAGATCGGTCTGATGATTGGCAGTCGTTCCAGAACACTTTCGCCAAGACGATATAACCGGGCTCCGAGGAAATTCCGAGTCAAAACACCGGCCAGCATTATCAAGAGTAAAGTCGTGAAAATGCCGAGCCCTGGGATATAGTAACCAAGCACATTGAAGATCAGCGGTTGCAGAATGCCGTCTATGGATTCAAATAGGAACTTAAGTACGATATAAGTGAGAATGACCGGTACTACAACCAGTACGCCGGAGACAAAGTATCTCTTGAGACTGACTGTAATTTCGTTAAGCACTGACATCTATTCACCTCTGGCCGCCGGTTTTGATTGGCGTCTGATTATAGCCGAACCGACTTACTAAGTCAATTGAATTACGTTTGTCAGCGAGCGATAAAACCAAACGAGGCGGGGATATCACCGGCAAACTGGAGAATCGGTTCCGGCCACACGCCAAAGAGTATCACGCCTATCAGGCAGATTGCTATTACCATCATCGCCGGGGCTGACACCGGAATTTTGTATGGTGAGTCTTCTCTGGAGAAGTACATCTGTTTGATAATATTGGCATAATAATAAAGTGAAAATACAGTCGTGATGAGCCCGACCCCAACCAGCCAATAAAGCCAGGAAGCGCTATCGGCGCTGTTAGCTTTTTCTACCGCCGCTGCAAAGACATAATATTTGGCCAGGAAACCCGCCAGCGGTGGGATTCCGGCCAGCGACAGCAGGAAGATAGCCAGCGTCAGAGAAAGGCCCGGTGCGGATTTTGAGAGTCCGCGATAACTTGCGATCTGGGTTGATCCAGTTTTGTCCTCAAAGACAGTCACGATAGCAAAAGCGCCCATGTTGGCAAACATGTATGCAAACATGTAGAAAGCGACCGAAGAAAGTCCGTACACGTTCATCGTAACCATGCCAATCATAATATAACCGGCCTGGGCTATTGATGAATAGCCGAGCATCCGTTTGATATTTGTCTGCCATATCGCCACGGTATTACCGAGAACCATGGCCAGAATTGCCATCAGGGCGACCAACTGTCCCCAATCGTTAGGAAGCATCTCCGGTCCGTGGAAAGCCGAAAGACCGTTGACAAATATCTTGGCAAAGGCCACCAGTCCCGCTGCCTTCGATCCGATAGAAAGAAATGCAGCCACCGGAGTCGGCGAGCCTTCATACACATCCGGTACCCACTGGTGAAATGGAGGTAACCCCAGCTTATAGCCGATCCCGGCCAGCATTGTCACTACGGCGATTACCAACGTCATGCCTATATTTGTGAAAGTCAAATGGGTGATGGCCAGATTTATTTTCATCTGCACGATATCGGTCGTACCGGACATGCCGTACAAGAACGAAATGCCATAGAGCAGGAGAGCCGAAGAAAAAGCACCGACTATGAAATATTTGATACCGGCTTCGACTGAGAGCTTATCGTCTTTGTAGAACGCTGCCAGGACGAATAGCGGAATGGTCGTCAATTCCAGGCCGATATAAAGCGAAAGTAATTCCTGTGACGACGCCAGGAACATCATACCAACCGTTGACAGGAGAATCAGTCCAAAGTACTCGCCACGATGGTTTCTTATGCGTTGTTTGAGGATTCCAAATGAACTTCCGACCGCCATAAAGGCTGCACCCAGGAAGATGATCTTGAAAAAGCGGGCCATTGGGTCGTTGAAAAACATATTTCCAAAACCACGACCATAACCCGTGAACGCCAACAGTACGCCTGTAATCAGAATGCCGACCAGGGTCAGATATCCGATAGCTGTTTCTTTCTTGCGGTTGGTGAGCAGATCAAAAGTGAATACGACCAGTGCCCAGAGAAAAAGAAATATCTCAGGGAGCATCATTTTCAGATCATATGGAGGCAGTTGAAAATCCATTATACGCTCATTACCTCGACATCAGTCCGACTAAATGTTCTAACGTGCCGTTCATCAGGTTGGCCAGCGGCTTGGGATAAATACCAATGACCAAAGTAAGAATGATGAGCGGGACAACTGTCACCAATTCCCGAGCGTTGATATCAGTCAGGTCACCCCAGCGGGCGAGGTTGAATTCACCCAGGAATATGTGTTGGACCATACGCAGCATGTAGGCCGCACCCAGCACGACACCAATAATCGAGATACCGACTAAGACTTTGTTCAGGGCACCAAAGGCGCCAACAAAAATCATAAACTCTGAGACAAAACCGGACATGCCCGGAAGCCCCAGCGCGGCCATCGAGAAAAAGACCATGATACCGGTGTAAATTGGAAGTTTGGAACCGAGACCGCCGAACGCCGCAATCTCGCGAGTGTGTGCGCGGTCATAGAGTACGCCGACCAATAGGAACAGTGCGCCGGTGATGAGTCCATGCGAAACCATCTGGAACATACAGCCCGCGATGGCTGTCACCGATGAAAACGCACCAAGCGCCAGCATGCAATAGCCCATGTGCGAGACCGAAGAATATGCGACCAGTTTTTTCAGGTCTTTTTGAGCAAGTGAAACCAGAGCTCCGTATATAATCCCTATCACACCGAGAATAGCTATCCAGAAACCAAGTGTTCGCAACGCCTCGGGGAACATAGGCCAGTTGACACGCAACATCGCGTAGGTGCCCATCTTAAGCAGAACACCAGCCAGTATGACCGATACCGCTGTCGGCGCCACAACGTGCGCAACGGGAAGCCAGGTATGGAAAGGCCAGACGGGGACCTTGATGGCAAAGGCGACAAAAAAGAAACTGAAGCAGACAATCTGCAGGGTGTGCGAGAGTGTCGGACCATGATCTATTAGAGTCAACATGTTAAGCGAATGCGGCTCGGAGGTGAAGTACATAACCAGAATGGCGACCAGCATAAAGATCGAACCAAACAACGTATACAGGAAGAACTTGATAGCCGCATACTCTTTGCGTGGGCCGCCCCATATTCCAATAAGGAAATACATCGGCACCAGCATGATTTCCCAAAAGACGTAGAATAGGAAAAAGTCCAGAGCGCAGAAGACTCCCATCATGCCGGCCTCAAGCAGCAGGAAGAACGCAAAGTACTCTTTGACCCGCTCCTTTATCCCAAACGATGCTATCAACGAAATAGTGGATAGCAACCCGGTTAGGGCCAGCATGGGAACTGAAATACCATCAGCGCCCATGAGATACTGGACATTCAATGATGGAATCCAGTCAAACGGACCTTCCATGTATGCCATCGTTCCCATAGCGGCAAAGTTTACGAAATAGTCGAACACCAGCCAGGCCGAGATGACCAGCGGTGGCAGACTGAATCCAACTGCTGTCCACCTGATAGCGCCAAAGGCGTTCTTGGGAAGCAGCATAACGGCTACCATACCGATTATGGGAAAGAATACCAGAGAACTTAGTATCGGGAAATCCATCAGTCTGTATATACCTCCAGGCTCAACACTATTTATCTTCTTCCGGGCCGTCGACCTGCTGTGGTACCAGTCGTCCGACAACAGCCAGCAGTACCGCGCATAGGATAACGATGGTCGTCATCGTCGGCCAGACGCCTTCCACAAACGTTGATTCATATTTCCAGAAACCGATGGCAACAATAGCAGTGCCCATGAAGAGGGCATAAGACTGTGCCTTTCCGGTTTGTATTAAACGAAGCAGATTTCCGAGTTGACATACAACCCAGCCGGAGCCGTTGACGGCGCCATCGACAATCCATTTGTCAATCCACATTTTGAAATCTGACCAGACCATGGTCAGCCAGGCGGTGCCGTTGACCGCGCCGTCGATCCCACGGGCATCGAAAGTCCACATGAATCGTGCAAAGGCCATAATTGGATTGAGAAGGATGATGTGGTAGATCTCATCAAAATACCATTTGTTGTAGGAACCGAGATAGAGCGGACGGATCTTTGCGCCGATCTTCTCAGCCGAAATAGATTTTTTGTAATACATCAAGTAGGCCAGCCCAATACCGGACAGCGCCATCACTGTCGCGATGAACGCATTCAAAAACGAGAAGTGGGGATAGTATGCTTCACCATGATAGACAAAAGCGGCAAATCCTTTGGACAGCCATGGAATTCCCACCCAACCGGCGCAGACGGCCAATACGGCCAGGACAATCAGGGAGTAGCTCATGCTCTTGGGAGATTCATGGGCATGCTCATAGCGATGCTCGTCGTGTGGCTTGCCAAAAAATACCATAAAGCAGAGCCGCCACATGTAGAAGGCTGTCATAAACGCAATCACCAGAGTCAGGACGTAGAAAATCGGGTGATGGGCGGTCGTAGCAACAATCTCGTCTTTCGACCAGAACCCGGCGAGGGGGAAAATTCCGGAAATGGATAGCGCACCGATCATGAAAGTAGGTGCGGTAATTTTAAGTTTCGAAAGCAGCCCGCCCATTTCACGGATGTCGTTGGTATGTACGGCATGGATAATCGAACCTGCCGCGAGGAAGAGCAAGGCCTTGAAAAAGGCGTGTGTCATCAGATGGAAAGTACCAGCATAGAAGCCGGGAGAATGATGTCCCACAGCGGTGTCGTAGCCGTAAAGGCCGAGGGCCATAATCATGTAACCGAGTTGACTGACCGTCGAGTAGGCCAGGATGCGTTTGATATCTACCTGTGTTATGGCAATGGTGGCCGCCAGCAAGGATGTTATGACACCAATAATCGCCACCACAATAGAGGCTTCAGCCGATCCGACAAACAGACTCATGGAGCGCGCCACAAGATAAACTCCGGCGGCAACCATAGTTGCGGCATGGATTAGCGCGGATACGGGGGTGGGTCCTTCCATTGCATCAGGGAGCCAGACATGAAGCGGGAACTGGGCCGACTTGCCGATCGCACCACAAAATACTCCGATAGCCGCGATAGTGAGAACCCCAGCCGGAATTGCGCCGGCCCCGACCAGTTCGAACAGCTCGCCATAATTTAGCGTGCCGGCATAAGTTATCAGTATCATAAGACCGACAAGGGAACCAAGATCACCGATACGGGTGGTGATGAAGGCTTTCTTGCAGGCATCGGCGGCCGATTTTTTCTCAAACCAGAAACCGATCAACAGGTATGAAGTCAGTCCGACCAGTTCCCAGAAGATAAAGATCATAAAGAAGTTGTTAGCCAGAACCAGTCCGAGCATCGAGAACAAGAAGAGCGAGAGATAAGCGAAAAACCGGCTGAAAAGCGGGTCACCATGCATATAGCCGAGCGAGTAAATCTCAACGCAGGCGCCAACCGTTGTGACCACGACCAGCATTACTGCCGTGAGCGGATCTACGAGGATACCCAACTCCAGCGAGAAATTGCCAACCTCAACGAACTTATAGAATGCTTCATACGTCTCGCCATCCCGGCCGAGCGTCTCAAACAGCACCCAGATTGACATTATCCAGGAAACAACAATAGTAGCAATAGAATATCCGGCGGCAATCTTTTCTTTCCAGCGCAGGAAAAAGACAATCATAACAAATGATAAGAGTGGTAACAAAAAGATCAGATATGCATTTTCAGTCATCATATTCCTACCACTTCATCACATTTACATAGTCGGATTTGACGCCGCGCCAGTTACGATAGATCAGGAGGACAATAGCCAGTCCGACCACAGCCTCAGCGGCGGCGATAACAATAACAAAAACTGCAAACAGTTGACCGGAGAGGCCGTCGGCGATAATAAATTTGTTAAATGTCACCAGGTTGATATTTACAGCGTTGAACATCAACTCCAACGACATCAGAATGCCAATTACGTTGCGTCGGGTCATGACGCCATAGATACCGATGCTGAACAAAATTGCAGCCAGAGCCAGGTATGGAAACATTAAGACGCTTCCTCTCTGGCCAGGACGATAGCGCCGATCATGGCGGCTAACAATAGTACCGAAACAACTTCAAACGGAAGCATGTACTCGGTCATCAGATATTTACCTATTACGAGCGTGTTATTCTCAGGCAAAGCCTGATCGCTCATACGCCAAA
>JAUXBO010000027.1 GCA_030619345.1 Candidatus Zixiibacteriota bacterium
GGTGGGTCTCTATCAATCGAGTCGGCTCCGGGAAAGGGCACCACGGTCCGAATCACTGTCCCAAGAGGAAGTCACAAATGAGCGCTAGAATTTTGATCGTTGACGACGAACCGAACATTATCTCCAGTTTTTCTGATCTACTAAAAGACGAAGGCTACCGAGTCCGGGGCGCTTCGACAATTGCAGAAGCCGGACAGCTATTGAGAAAGAACGTGTTTGATCTGGTCTTGCTCGATCTCAATTTCCCTAAATCTTCCGGGATTGAGCTGTTGCAAGAAATTACGGGCGAACCGAACGCACCGGCCGTGCTCGTAATTTCGGGTCAGTCAGAGGTTGCAGTTGCCATTGAGGCGTTGAAACTGGGAGCGACCGATTATCTGGAGAAGCCGGTTGATCCAAATCGATTGACTTCCACGGTCAGGAATATTGTCAATTGGCACAGTGCGCGACGACAGCAGCAACAGATGACAGAGGAAGTTGAAGATCGATCAAAATTGCTGGGGGATTCTTCGGCGATGAAGAGTCTGCGGAGTTTGATTGACAGCGCTGCCCCACATGATGCGACCATCTTGATCACAGGAGAAAACGGAACCGGAAAAGAGCTTGTAGCCACGCGTCTGTTTCTTCACTCATCTCGACGGGAAAAACCGTTCATTAAAGTAAATTGTCCGGGAATCCCCGCTACCCTATTTGAATCGGAGTTGTTTGGCCATAAAAAGGGCGCTTTCACCGGGGCCGTGAAAGACTATCCGGGTAAATTCCGACTGGCCGACGGCGGGACGATTCTCCTTGATGAGATAGGTGATCTGCCGCGAGAGTGCCAGGCCAAGTTGCTGCGTGCGCTGGAGACAGGTGAGATAGAAACGGTTGGGGCTGAGGAATCGGAAGTTGTGGATGTACGAGTCATTTGTGCCACTAATCGGAATCTTGAAGAGTCAGTCAAACGGGGCGAGTTCCGAGAGGACCTTTATTACCGAATTTCAGTTATCTCGATTGATGTCCCTCCGCTACGCGATCGAGCGTCTGATATTCCGTTTCTTGCCGAGGCCTTTCTTCATCACTTTGATCCGACCGGTGAAACTACATTTGCACCTGAGGCAATGGCCGCCATTAGCCAGTATGAGTTCCCCGGTAATGTGAGACAGTTGAGGAATCTTGTTGAACGGGTGACAATCTTCCATCGTGGTACCAAAGTCGGGCTACATCAACTTGGCACGACCTCACTAACAGATGGCAACGATCATACCGACGGAAGCAACAACAGACACGACTTGTCTCTGAGCGAACGGACGAACCGCTACGAGCGGCAGTTGATTGCCTCCACTCTCAGACAATGCGAGAACAATATTTCTCAGGCAGCCCGCAAACTGAAAGTTGACCGAGCCAATCTCTCTCGTAAAATCAAAGATTACAGCCTCAAGAGCGACGAACAATAACTGTGCGGGGGTGTGTGAATAGCACACATAAAGTCTTATCTGGATAGGCTAACACCAAGGAATAACACAACTTGACTTGTTGGCACGGAAATTGTTAGATGGCTTTAGAAAACGGAGGTGTTCAGATGATGAGTCGAACAAATATAGAGTCGTGGCTGCTCTCGTTCCTGGTTTCAACATTGCTTTCGTTGCTGTTTACAACCTGCGAGCTCGGCGCAATCGAATATAAAGACTACAAATCCAGCAAGACCCAGACTGACTATTTTTCTATTGCTGTCGAGGATGACCGCATCACGCTGACTGTTTTTGATGAGGACAGAACGGTGATAACTGTTGCTGACCGTGATGAGATAGTTATTGAAAGTCATCGCGTACGGTTTTCCGACAATACGGCGTTGGAAGAGGACGCTCTGGTTATAGACGGGGTCCGGTACCCTTACAATGTAATTCATACCAGCAAAATATTCGGAACAGATGGAAAGACTGAGATAAAATTCTTACGTCGGATATTAGGTAGCACAAAATCGAGTCGAACCCGCAAAGGGAACTTGATCTCGTTTTCTGATAAGATTGTTGTCGACCAGGAGCAGTTTGTCCGTGGATCGGTAATCAGCGTTGTTGGTGACATAGAAATCTACGGGGAAATCAATCAGGACGTAATTGCGCTTTTGGGTGAGATTTATGTCGGTGCCGGAGCGGTAATTCGGGGCGACATCGCCAGCCTGACCAAGCGGGTGGAATTGGCCAGGGATGCTTCAATCTATGGCGAGGTCTACACCGATGATGAAAAGAAATTCGGACGGCGCCGCAAATTCAAGCGGCACACAAACTCTTTGTCGTTTGCCGGTACATTTGACTACAATCGAGTCGACGGCGCTACACCGAAATTCACCGCAAGCTACAACGATAGAGACTCTCTCCTGCCTTCGCTGTGGGCCTCCGCCGGATATGGGTTTGCTTCCGACAGATGGCGTTATGAGTTTGGGATTGAACAGACTCTCTGGCGAGCGGGGCGTTTAGGGATTGGAGCAAAGTTGTATCGGCATCTGGCCTCTGATGATGATTGGCTTTTGAGCGACGACGAAAATATGGTCTTTGCGTTGCTGGTTACGGAGGATTTCAAAGACTACTATGAGACCGAGGGTGGTACGGTGTATTTGAAACTTAGCCCCTGGCACCCGTTGTCATTTGAAGCTGCTTACACTCAGGAAGAGACAAAGTGGCTTGACGCCCATCATCATTTGTGGTCTCTCTTTGGAGGCGATAAGCTTTTTGGGGACAATTTTGGCCGAGTGCCACAGGCCTATCGAAAAGCCTCGATTGACGAAATTGATTCGACCACAAACGCATATCTTTCGGCTCGGATAAGCCTCGACACTCGGGACGAAGAAGAAGGCTATAGTAATTCTTCGTGGAATGCCTCGGCCTCATTTGAATGGTCGAACGATGATCTTCAGTCGGACTTTGACTACCGACGCTACCGGATGCAAGCGACCCGCTACCAGAAGGTGAATCGGCGCGCGATGTTAATGTTTTCGGGAGCGGCCGGGTTCAGCGACGGTTACCTGCCTATGTACAAGCGGTATTATCTGGGTGGGCTCGGAACTCTTCGCGGTTTCTATCATAAGGAGTTTATTGGCAGCCGCTTCTGGATGGCCAACGCCGAATACAAAGTTGATATCCCGAGGTCCGATTTGGGTATCTCTGTTTTTTGGGACGGTGGACAGATTGCCAATGATGCCAGGCTGACCAGCGACATAGAAGTGAAGCAAAATGTCGGCTTCGGCGTATATATAGATGATGACTTCAAAGTCACGGTCGCCAAAAGGCTCGACGGTGTTGCTAACGACGACCCAAAAATTTATGTGAGGCTTGATAAGATTTTCTAATAATCGACTGGACGTCACTTGAGAATACGGGCGCTGACAATTGGTTTGTTGCTGGTCTGGGCTTTCTTGAGCGTGGATGTCAAAGCAGATGAACCAGAATTTGAATTCGGGCTGTACAAGCATAGTGATTCCCTGGCCGCCTGGGTTGATCTGGCACCGTTGCTTAATTCAGTCTGGATAGAACAGCTAAGCGACGGACTTGACTACTCTATTAACTGTGAATTTGCTCTGCTCAGGCCACGAAGACTCTGGGGCAATGCTCGAGTTGCCGAAGCCGTTACCTCCTTCCAAATATCCTACCTGAGACTTACCGAGGAATATCGCGTGAGCCGAATAGAAGCCGAAGGCTCGGTCGAATTAAAATTGTCCTCACAGGCCATGCTCTACAGATGGTTGACTGATTCAGTTTATGCAAATCTTGTTCTGGTAGATTCCTTGCAGGGCGACCGCAGACATATTCTCGAAATCAGGATTGAGACCATTTCCGGTTCGCTGGCGGGTTTGGTTGAAGATGGTAGATCCGGGTCAAACTCTCCGGTAAGGTACTTGTTTGACAAGTTTCTCGATCTTTCCGGTCTGGGACAGGAGAACCATGAGATTCGCTCCGCCCCGTTCCTTGTTTCCGACCTTTCCGAGCGATAGAATAAATTCCACCGCACCCACAAAGTTAAGTTAAGCAGACGGACACCTCTTTCCGATAATAAAGAGCAAGAGAACAGGGGGACAAACTGCGCCCGGCAACGAGAAAGGTAATAATCTATAGATGTCGCAGAAAGCTGTTTCAAATTCAACACCGGTAGTATCAGAAACTCCCGAGGGAAATCGACAGGTAATTGGTCGGACAACCGAAGCTATTGAAACTCTTGCCAGGTCCGCAACAACTGGTGGATTTGACTCCCAATCAAATGACTTATGGAAACTACTGGCCGAGATCAGCGCCACCCTGCAGTTGAGTACAAACGAATCGGATCTGACCGTCAATCTCTTAAAGTTGATATCATCCTTTTTTGGTGCGGATAGAGCACTCTTCCTTGAAACGGATCGAATCGGTCGCGCCCAAATCTCGGCTCGAAAAGGATTCGGCGACAATCTCCGACTGAAAGATATTCATCTGGCCAGTTCAATCTCGGCACGAGTGCTGGAAAACGGCAAAACGGTGATGGTTGATCAGTGTGTCGAGCGATCTGATGATCAGCCAGCTGGCCAAACGCCTTCAGTCCTTTGTGCACCGGTAGGATCCAGCAAGGTAATATCAGCGCTGTTCTACATGGAACGGGATTGTATCAATGGCAGTTTCGGTAAAAACGACAAGGCAAGATGTGAAATCATCTGCAATTGGCTACGTGCACTGATCTATGACAAGTCAGTTGGCCTTGATGGAGCAATTCAGACACTCAACCTCACCGAGATCGCGCCTTCGTTTCCACTCGGGCTAATCATCACCGACTCGGCTGGGAATATTCGTATGATAAACAAGATCGCCGGTGAAATTCTTGACCTCAACCTGAACGATATTGAGGAGACAGCAACTTCGACCACGCCTACGTCGATCTGGGAAATTCTGCCTGAAAATCAATCGGCCCGCTGGCGGTATATGATCACGACCGCACTCACCACTGACGAGCCGGTACATGATCCGCGACTACAAATAGACACGGGCTACATGGAGAAAACTTTATCGGTTAGGATTTCCTCCTTCCGGATCGGTCACCAGGCGTCCTCGATTGGTGCGATTGTCACCCTGGCCGATAATTCTGAACGTTTGATACTCGATGACTATATCATTCTGTCGGAGAAACTTGCAGCTCGCGGTGAGCTTGCGGATGAGATAGCTCGTGAACTTGATCAACAATTGGTCAAGCTTACTTCAATACTGGCCCAGTTAGATAGCTCCGCCGAGAAAGAGGAGTGGGAAAAAGTAAAATTCTGCAGTAACAGTCTCAGCAATACTATCCTTAAGATGCAGTCGTATACAGCCTCTTTGACTGACTTATCGCGACCGGCGACTGAGTTTATGAGTTACGATATAAAATTACTGATCGAGGACGAATTATTCTCTCTGAGGCACCATGCACAGTTTAAACAGATTCACTTTAGTATCGATATGGATCAAGATGTGCCCGCTCTTGAAATCGACGTTCATCAAATTCAGCAACTCATAAGAGATTTACTGGAAAATGCCGCACAGGCTACGGAGCTGAGCGCAATCGAGGCTGAGGGGTCAGGTCGGGAATTCAGACGCAAGATTGGAATTCAGGTGCAATACCTTGAGACTGGTGAAAAGATCATTCTCGGAATCAGGGATAACGGTCCCGGAATGAGTCCTGAAGAAATCGAGAAAGTTTTCCAGTTGCATTATACGACCAAGTTGAACGCCCACGGTCTAGGCCTCTATAATTGCCGTCGTACTGTGAAACAGCATCACGGCGAGATTGTAGTTAGTGAGAACGAAGGCAACGGCACAGTTTTCAGTGTCATCCTGCCGCGCTTCCAACCACGTGTAGTGGATGACAAAAGTGAAGATCAGAAGTAATTGGAGACCGATTACTATTTGCGCAGGGTTTCGAGTAGCTGCCTGTTGTAGTAGTTAATCAAAGTTTCGCGCCGGATAACTGCAATAACTTTTTCGGAGTCATCGTCGGCAAACACCGGTAGCAGGCTAAGGTCCCGGATTCCGCAAAGTTGGTAGGCGTGCTCAAGAGTATCATCAACCACCAGTTTGACCATCTCCGGTTTGACTATATCACGAGCAATCAGGAGGTAGTCAAGTTCGTGTTGACTCAAATAGGACCTGATATCCTGAAATGAGATGATTCCCTTCATACGTTCCTTAGCATCCACAACAATGAAGTATGTCTCTTTGGTCTGTTCTAAGCGGGAAAAAATTCTGATCAGCGGAGTCGATTCCAGAATTGTCTCAAACTCCTTTTCCATAATTTCCGACACTTTGTGAGAACGGAGCACGTTGATGTCCTTGCCGCCCTTGATCTCGATTCCGCGACGAGCCAGTTTGACAGTGTAGATGGAGTGCTTAAACAAGCGACCGGCCACTAATGCGGAGAATACCACCGTGACCATCAGGGGCAGAATGATTCGGTAATCGGAGGTCATCTCAAAGATTATGAGTAGAGCTGTGATTGGGGCATGGGTGGTTGCGGCCAACATGCCCGCCATACCCACCAGCGCGTACGCTCCGGGAGTCGCAGTAACACCGGGGAAGAGATAGTTCACCAAAAATCCGAAGGCCCCTCCCCCAACGGCACCCATAAATAAAGAGGGTGCAAAAATACCGCCGGAGCTTCCTGAACCAAGAGTAAGGCATGTCGCCAGGGCTTTCACAATCACAAGTACCAGCAGCAAACCAACAGCTATTTCGCCGTACAGAGTTAATTTGATAGTTTCATAACCATCGGCCAGCACCTGCGGATAGATAATTGCGAGTCCGCCCAAGAGCAATCCGCCTACGGCCGGTTTGAGCATCGGCATCATTTTCAGATTGTCAAAGAGATCCTCGATATAAGCCAATGTCCGCGTGAACCCGACTCCCAACCCACCGAGCAGACTTCCCATTAACAGATACAAAGGCACTTCCCAGGCTGAGACCAGCGAATACTCAGGGACATCGAAGGCCGGGTGATCGCCAAGAAACGTTCTGGTAATCACCGAGGCTATAACCGAGGATATTATGACCGGAGAGAAAGTCTTGATGGCAAAATCACCGAGAATGATTTCCAGGGAAAAAATAACACCCGCAATAGGAGCATTAAAGACGGCCGAAATTCCAGCTGCGGCACCACAGCCAACCAGCACCTTGACTCGATCACTGGACATACGGAACATTTGGCCAACTGTGGAGCCAATAGCGGAGCCTATTTGAACAATCGGTCCTTCGCGCCCGGCCGATCCACCGGAACCGATACAGATAGCTGAGGCTATAGTTTTTGCGGCTGCAACTCTCGGCCTGATTATTCCACCCAGCCTTGCCACTGCATTCATTACTTCCGGAACACCGTGGCCTTTAGCTTCGCTGGCAAACTTGTATACAATCGGTCCGACCAGCAATCCACCCACCATAGGGATAATCGGCAGCCACCACTTGAAATCACTCTCACCGGTAGTAGCAGAAAGAATCTGGTCTGTTAGCCCAAAAAATATCCCGTTGAAGTACTCAATGAGAGCTACAAAGCCGAGCGCTCCAAAGGCCGTAGCCATGCCCACAAATCCTGCTAAAAGTAACAGGAAATTAGTGTTACTAAAGCGGAAATTCCGCTGCATGAGAATGGCCCATTTTGCTGGCATAACAATCGAAAAGCTATGACAAAATAGACTGAGCGCAAATGAAAACTTTACTCTTTGAGCGAAAAGAAACAGAGTTCTCAATATGATATTTTCTCCCCCCTGTCTGTCTTGATTTTTCACGCAATATTGGTTACTTTAATCGTGAATTTGTTCACAATGTTCGAGATTGAAAGGACTTGAATGCACAACCGAGCGGACGCAGTGATTATCGGCGGCGGTATTATCGGTATGGCTGTCGCTTTTTACCTGGCCAAATCCAACGCCGGGGAAATCGTACTTCTTGAGAAAGAGCCAGTACCCGGCTCCGGGGCAACCTCGAAAGCAGCCGGGGGTATCAGAGCCCAGTTTATGACAAAAGTGAATGTCGAAATGTCTATGCTCTCTGAGAAGCTCTTTTGCAGCTTCAAAAAAGATACCGGCTACGATGCGCTTTTTGATCAGGTCGGCTATATGTTTCTACTAAAAAGCGAAGCGGAAGTGGCCTCTTTCACCGCTGCTTACGAGTTGCAGAAGTCGCTGGGACTGAATGTGGAAATGCTGACCCCCGAAGGGATTGCCGAAGTGGCTCCTCATGTCAGTTTGGACTCAGTTAAGGCGGCGACCTTTAGCCACGATGACGGCCTGGGTGATCCCCATGAATTCCTGAGCGGATATGACCAAGCGGCCAGAAAACTGGGTGTCAGTATAGAATACGATGCTGAGGTTACTGAGATCAAAACGCCTAGCGGAAAGATTTCGAGTGTGGTCTGTTCCAAAGGTGAGATAAGCACCCCGCTGGTTATCAACTGTGCCGGTCCACAGGCAAAGCTGATTGCCAAAATGGTCGGAGCGGTGCTTGAGGTGGAACCAATCCGACGGCAGATAGTTACGACCGGAAAACTCGACTTTATGCGACCGAGTTTCCCAATGGTAGTCGATGTATCTTCGGGACTCTACTGCCACAGAGAATCTTCGGGGTTGCTTATGGGCTGGGCCGACAAGGCAGTGCTTCCTTCGTTTGATGTCTCTATCGATCCCGACTATACCGATGCCATTCTCGAAAGAGCGCTTGATCTTGTGCCTCAGTTGGAAACGGCAGAGATCGCTAATCAGTGGGCCGGACTATATGAAACGACACCGGATCATCACGCCATAATCGGTTGGGAGCCATCGGTGGAAGGGCTTTTTCATGTGGTAGGATTCTCTGGTCATGGCTTTATGCAGGCTCCAGCCGCCGGTCTGGTTACGGCACAAATGATACTGAGAGAAAAGACCTCAGTCGATATAAGTTCCCTGGCACCGGCCCGATTTGGAATCGGAAAGCTGGTGGAAGAAACCAACGTAATCTGATCTAAGCAGTGTGACACAGGAAGAATTCATGAAGAAGAGTTTCCTGATCTTAAAAGAATGGCGAGACTAACTGAAGAGACAATTCCGGTGGAACTTGCGAACGTAAAGGAAAAAGTACTCAAAGAGTTTAACGAAGTACATTTGACATAGATTCTGACTAACTCTAAGGTGGCCATCGGCCGCCTTTTTTTTGTGGATTTGGAATATCTGCACACCATTAGGAAATCCCCAGCAGTTTTTGTTGAACGCCATACCTATTAAGAGTATCATGGTTGGCAATTCGACCCAACCGGAAGGCCGATTGTATAAACTTGTAAGAGGTGCCAATGAAGCAAATCATCGCGATTTTCATGTTCTTTATAGTTCTAATAGCCGCCCTGATCGTCAATTCGGCCAGTGGAAGTGCCTCGGATCAAGGGCAAATCGGTGAAGTCGAACAAGTAGTTATTACTGCACCCGACAGCCTGGAATTGCATAGCTGGCTGCACAAAAGTTCTTATGAGCGAGAGGCTCCCCTGATAGTATTGCTGCCAATGATGGCCAAAACTCACGACAGCTACGATCAGTTCATTTCTGCCCTAAATAAGTATCTTGAGAATAATCCGTACGCACCGATGCATCCCCCCCATTATCTGGCCCTGGATTTGAGAGGCCATGGCATGTCTCAGACAAACGCTTCCGAACAGATCGTATACGGTGATATGACTGCCGACGATTTTGCCAAAGTACCCGCTGATGTTGCCCTGATGATAAAAAGCGTTGTCGCCAACAAAGAGATCAAGATCGATCTTGGTGAAATCTACTTAATTGGAGCCTCAATCGGAGCCAACAGTGCCGCAATGGTAACTGAACTTGTTGACAATATCGCCAAGGTTGTACTGCTATCTCCGGGCGATGATTATCGAGGCTTGAAACCAACCTCAGCGCTAAAAGCATTTGGTGGCAAGACACTTATTTTTGCCGCAGTGGAGGATCGCTACTCGGCCCAATCATCAAATAACATGGCACTTACAAAAACTGAGCGATGTAAGTTAGAGTTATTTGGGGGGCATGATCACGGGACCAACATAATCAACAATGATCCTGAAGCGATGTCGAAACTGATAGAATGGCTGATGAGATAGCAGAGGTCAGTCGTCTGGTCAAACTGCTCTATTCGGAGCCCTCGTCTTTCCCATCTGAGAGATCAATCATATTAGTTCCATCAGTATAGGTGACCGACTTAGGTGTCGTCAGCTTGAGTAGTCGCTGAGTGACATCCCGAATTTTCAAGGCCGACTGTTCCACTACCCGAAGTTTTTGCACCAGCGAGGGATCGAGTTCATCCCCTTTTAATAGTAACAACTGAATATTACCAAGTATGGCGGTCAGGGGATTGTTGATTTCATGGTTCACCGTGACGGCGGTTTCGACTATAGCCTCGCGTCGCCCTTTGCTAACAAGTTCCTCGGTTGCAACCGAATCCTGTCCATAGTTATCGACTGCAAAATTCAGAGCCAATAAAGATGTCAGAGACTCCAGCAGGTCATCTTCGGCTACGACCGTTTTTTCACCTTCCTGCAACCCGATCAGCGCTCCAAAGGTACGACCTCGAAATTTGAGCGGGAGAGTAAAGGCATGGGTGGGCGGTTGGCCATCAAAAGACATGTAGGCCGAGCTGAGCCCACTGTTATTGCGTAGTGATCTAAACAGATCGTTTTCCAGTCCGGCGAGTCTTTTCCGGGCCGAGTCCGCTTTGGCATGATCAACAGAGAGTATCAGCTCGTTTTTCTCGTTCCACAAATGGAGAGCGGCGGCTGTAAGACCAACATATTCCGCGGCCAGGCTGAGAGCGGAGTCAGAAACCTCACGGAGGTCTTTACCACTGCTTCCGGCTTTGGCCAGACGACTCAGTATCTCAAATTTGTCTATGTTGCTATTGTTCATACAATTGTTTCTTATTCAGAGCCGTAAAGAGCAAACCGAGTGCCTTATTGAAGTAATACCGATTGATTGGTCGGTTTGGCTACCGAACTTAAAATACGTTGATATGAGCGGATTTTCCAGACATTTCTCTGTGTAATTGTTGAACACTAAGAATCGGTGGCTTTTTCTTTCCGCAATTTTATTCACAATTGGGTCGAGGTCCAGACTGATACAAACCGTTTGACTTGAGCAATCTGCTACGTTAAATTAGTGGTTTTTCAAGACGGGAGATGCCGATTGCTGGAACCTGTAATCAACGATAAGTGTGGTGTTTTTGGAATAGTAGGGCACAAACGGGCGGCCGAGCTGACTTATTTTGGCCTCTACTCACTTCAACATCGGGGTCATGAGTCGGCAGGGATTGTAACCTCGGATAAGGGACGCATCCACCTCCACAAGGGCATGGGCGAGGTTTCACACGTTTTCTCAAATTCTGAAAATATATCCCGCCTATCCGGGAGAATTGCGATTGGCCATACCCGGTACAGTACCACCGGCGCGTCATCGCTGATAAATATTCAGCCGTTCATAATTACCAACAAATCAAGGCCGCTGGCCATAGCTCATAACGGTAATCTGACCAACTCTCTCGATCTGCGCAACCGCCTCGAATCAAAAGGGGCAATATTTCAGACCACCTCCGATACCGAGATCATTCTGCACCTGGTGGCATCTTCAAAAAAAAGCAAGCGGATTGATCAAATTGCGGACGCTCTAAATCATGCCCGTGGAGCGTTTTCGCTTGTTTTCATGACTGAAGACTCTATTCTTGCGGCGCGTGATCCGCATGGTTTCCGTCCGTTGGCGATAGGTAAAATGGGACGCACCTGGGTTGTAGCTTCTGAAACCTGTGCTTTCGATATTATTGGGGCCAAGTATGTTCGCGATGTGGCTCCGGGGGAAATCATCGAAATCACGCCAGCCGGAATAAAATCTGCATTTCTCAAGCAGAAGGTCAAAACAGCCAGCTGTATTTTTGAGTATATCTATTTTGCCCGGCCCGACTCGAAAGTTTTCGGGGAGAATGTTGATAAAATCAGGCGACGTCTTGGTCGTATGCTGGCCCGTGAACATCCGGTCGAAGCCGATATCGTAATTGGAATTCCGGACTCGGCGAACACTGCCACACTGGGCTATGCTGAAGAATCAGGGCTGAAATTCGAGATTGGGTTGATTCGAAATCACTATGTGGGACGTACGTTTATCGATCCTAATCAGGAGATTCGGGATCTCGATGTAAAGGTGAAATTTAATCCCGTCAAAGGGGTTTTGGAAAACCGCCGGGTGGTGGTCATTGACGATTCCATTGTGCGCGGCACTACCGCCCAGAAATTGGTCAAGATGATTCGCAACGCGGGGGCTAAGGAAGTTCATTTCCGTATTTCCTCTCCCCCGATTATATCCCCATGCTTTTTTGGGATCGATATGCCAACCAAACAGGAACTGATCGCCTCAAATATGTCGGTGGCGCAAATTGAAAAGAAATTAGGAGTCGACTCCCTTCGTTATCTCTCTCACGACGCTATGCTGTCCATGTCGTCACTGCCGGATACTTCGTTTTGCTCCAGTTGTTTTTCGGGGAAATACCCCCTTAGAATACCCAAGATCAATGGCAAGTCGAGACTGGATAAGATTTAGGCTCAAACGCTTAATCCAAGACGTTCTTCCTGCCGATACCCTAGAAGGGTAAGTTATTGACAAAATATCGATTACGACTATATTCGATATGGTAACCGGTCAATTTCGGTTTACTCAGAACTACACCTAATTGGTCCGACCTGGAGGAAAAATGACGCTCGCCAAAAGACAGACATTCTTGATATTCGCAGGTATCCTTCTATTTGCCCTTATTGCAGCCTCGGCAATATCCAAAATCAATCATGTTGAAAATAGTGCTGATCATGCCTTGCTTCCAAGACAGACGGCCGTCAAACCAATGTTTGTTACAATTCCCGATGGTGTCAATATATCGCATGTGGTAGTGAAATTCAGTGATGAAGCTCAAGTTCGCCAAAGGAACGACCGGTTCACCTCACTGTCGGGCAGGTCGATTGGTGAAGCCGATCGAGTTCTCAGTTCCTACACCTCTTCGCAGCTTCGCCGCCTCTTTAATAGCGCCGATGAAACAGAACTGGACCAACGCAAGGCGTCGCTGGAGGCGAAAACTGGAAAGCGGTTGGCTGACCTGAATGGTTACTATCGAATTGAGATCACCGATCCAAGCGAGGCAGCCAATCTGATAAACGATCTTAACCGACTGGATGAAGTGGAAATCGCTTATTTTCAGCCGAGTCCTGAGTTGTCCATTGATATCGATCCCCCTACTCCGGACTATGTGTCCAGCCAGGATTATCGCGAAGCGGCTCCGGCCGGAGTCGATGCTGATTATGCCAATACTCTTGTTGGTGGAGATGGTGCCGGAGTCAAAATTGTTGATATTGAAGGCGCCTGGCAGACAACCCACGAGGATTTGGATAAAGCGGTCGGCGGACTGATTCACGGTACCATGATCGATGATCCCAGTTGGCGAAACCACGGAACGGCTGTTATCGGTGAGATGATCGCCGGTGACAACGGTTACGGTGTGACCGGGATCTCGCCCGGGGCTGATATCGGGATGGCTTCTATCGGGAACAGTTCTACCGCCGAAGCACTCTATGCCGCGGCCGATCATCTCCAACCGGGGGACCTGATATTGATTGAACTACATGCACCCGGCCCACATTATAACTTTGAATCCCGCCCCGACCAGCTTGGCTATATCTGCATGGAATACTGGCAGGCAAATTTCGATGCCATTCAGTACGCCTGGGCAAAGGGTGTGATTGTCTGTGAAGCAGCCGGAAATGGCTCGGAGGATTTTGATGATTTCGGGCTTTACGGTCAACTATTTGACACCACCTACCGCAACTCGCATGCCATTGTTATTGGGGCTGGTTACTCTTGGGCATCGGGGGCAAACTTGCAGAAGCATGGATTTTCGAATTATGGCGCCCGCGTGAACCTCCAGGGATATGGCGGCGACGTTTACACCTGCGGCTACGGTGGTCTGTTCGACGGCGGAGGCGATGAGAACCAGTACTACACTTCATCATTTGGAGGAA
>JAUXBO010000016.1 GCA_030619345.1 Candidatus Zixiibacteriota bacterium
ACCCGGTATTCTGGTTGGAAACAACACGATTACGACTAAGATAATTGCTGTTTGACGTAGCAACCAATCCGTATTGATTGGAACCGGTGATCATGCAGTCGTCAACAATATTGCTTCGTCCATCCAATTGTATATTCGTGGACGTCGCCCATTGAACGTTGATTGATTTCCATAGGAGATATGAGCTTTTCAGGTGGACGGCGACTCCATATCCGGTACCGTCGATTGTTACCGAGTCGGTAATGCCGACATAGGAGATATTGTCATCTACCAGCCCACTGTCGGTCAGGATAATCGGTTGATCATAGGTACCGGCCAGGACATAAACGGTGTCGCCGGGAAACAGAGTCGAGTCGCCATTGTCGATAGAAAACCAGGCTGAATCCGGATAACGTCCATTGTTGAGATCATTGCCAGCAGGACTTACATAGTAAACATTAAACTTTTCATAAGCGCCAATCTCTGGCGCCAGTCCGTTAAAGCGATATCCGATATCCAGACCGGCGTCGATCTCCTTGGCACTTCTCTTGAGATCGAATCGGCCGGTTGCACTGCTTGCAAATTGAGGCAGAAAAGATATTCCCCCAGCCGAGTCTACAGCGCCGTCAGAGTAATCATTGCCCAGGTTACCCCAGACATTGTTGAATCCATAAACATTTTCGACTTTTCCTCTGATCCCGTCTCCATCGTTCAGGGCAACGATATTATTGAATACCCTGGCGGTCTTTATATCTTTGTGCAGCTCTATTCCGTGATTTCCACATCCGTAGACAGTGTTGTTGTAATAGACATTGTTGAATTCACCGTCATCTTCATTCTCGATACCCCGGTCACCTACCGCATTGATAACATTGGCATGGATCGTATTGTAGCTCCCTAAGATTCGGACACCGACTTTTGTTGCACCACTGATGTAGCAGCGGGACAGAGTGGTGGAATCACCGACAATTTCTACAGCGTTGGCATTGACGTTAGTTATGGCTATGTTTGCAAAAACAGTATGATTTCCTTCAAGATTTACTGCAACATTACCGGTATATCCAAAGTCGATCACCGGCTTTTTCTTCCCGATACCGATGTACACAATCGGCGCTGTTCCAGTTCCTGACGTTGTAAAAGCTGCACCCGAATTACGGTTGTAGAGTCCGGACAATACGAAGATGGTGTCACCCGGTAGAAGTACGTCCAGTGTCTCACCATTTTCAATCGACAGCCACGCGGTTGACGTAGACATACCGTCAGCTCCATCGGACCCGGTTGGACTCACGTAGTAATTCGTTGCCATTGCCGACGACGGCACCAAGCACCCCAGTAACGCAATTACTATAATATTTATCAGCGGGAATCTCATTATATGAACTATCGGAAAGCCTCTCAGTTTCTTAAGTTTAGGAAAGAATCTCAGTTGCATTTGTTTGATCAAAGTGCCTATGGATTTCAGTTGCCAAGCACAACCCAACGGTTCATATTGAAACATGCTAACTACCATCCAAACAATGAGTTAAGAATATTGAAGCTAATTATATCAATAATCGTAGCAGCTTTCTCCATGACAGTTGCCGGAGGCGTATGGGCCATGACAAATAAAAACACAAATTTTATTGAGGCTTACCATGCCTTAATGACAAAAAAGGATGGCGTTTCTGAGTCGGAACGGCTGCACCAACTCTTTGAGATGGACTGGGAGAACCGGATGTTACGCTCTCCCGAGTCAGCAACAAACAACGGCTTTCCCGGCCAGGATGATCGCTGGACCGACCATTCGACCGAAGCGATAGAGTTTCGGCGGCAAGAGCAGAATGCAATAATAGAAGCACTGACTTCTATTGATCGCGACCAATTGCGTGAGGTTGATCGCTTGAGTTATGACCTCTTTAAGAGGGAGAAACTGACGAGCAAGGAGGCACGGAAATTCCAACCGGAGCTGATGCCTATCAACCAGATGGAGGGTGTTCATCAGACTGCGGCCAACATGTTCGGCATCATGTCAACCGAATCGGTGGATGACTACAACAACATTCTGGCAAGAATGAAAAACCTTCCCCCCCTGATTGAACAGAATATTATGCTGATGGAAAAGGGACTGGCTCAGAACATAACACCACCGAAAATCACAATGCGAGATGTTCCCGAGCAAGTGCTGAACCAGATTGTCGATGAACTATCCGAAGCTCCGATGCTGGGTGCATTCCAGGAATTTCCCGAGTCGATGGGCAAGGAACAACAGAGTAAAATCCGGTCTGAGGCCTACCGCATTTACCGCGAAAAGGTTGTCCCCTCTCTAAAAATGCTGCACACATTCTTGATTAGTAAATACATTCCCGGCTGCCGCGAAGAAATCGGGCTCTCGACCCTGCCGCTTGGCAGAGAATGGTATGAGTACCTCTGCCACTACTACACGACGACCGATCTGACGCCTGAAGAAATCCACAATATCGGTCTGGCCGAAGTGAAGAGAATCAGGGCTGAAATGGAAGAGATCATCGACAGCACCGGATTTAACGGCGACTTTGCTTCCTTTTGTGATTTCCTCAGGACCAGCCCGCAGTTCTATTTCACCGAAGCCCGTGATCTGGTTCGTGAGTATCGGGATATCTCCAAGCGCGCCGATGCTGAACTGGTCAAACTATTCGGCGTACTGCCCCGACTTCCTTACGGAGTAATAGAGATCCCCGACTATGCGGCCAAGTCACAAACTACCGCCTATTATCAGCCGGGGTCCCATGCGGCGCAGCGACCCGGCTATTATTTTGTGAACACATACGACCTCGCCTCGCGACCTAAATGGGAGATGGAAGCATTAAGCCTTCATGAAGCAGTACCGGGGCATCATCTCCAGATATCTATCGCCAAAGAGCTGAGCAATCTGCCTGAGTTTCGACGCAATAGCTGGATCACCGCCTATGGCGAAGGCTGGGGATTATATGCGGAAAAGCTCGGTGAAGAGATGGGGTTTTACGAAGACCCGTATTCCAAATTTGGACAATTGACCTATGAAATGTGGCGAGCTATTCGGCTGGTAGTAGATGTCGGCATGCATTATATGGGCTGGTCGCGCCAACAGGCGATCGACTTCTTCAAGGAAAACTCCAGCAAGAGTAAACACGACATTACCGTCGAGATTGACCGGTATATTGTCTGGCCCGGTCAGGCTCTGGCATATAAGATCGGCGAATTGAAAATAAGAGAACTGCGCGCCTACGCCGAAAAGGAACTCGGCGACAGTTTTGATATCCGAGATTTCCATGATACAATTTTAGAAACCGGACCGATTCCATTGACCGTTCTGGAGAATCGCATCAAGGACTGGGTGAAAACCCAGAGAAAATAGAATCAATCCATAGACATCGTTGAAGGGCCGTACCGGAGGTATGTGAAAATACTATGAGATGCTTCCAGTGCAGGATGAGAACAACACGGGAAGCGGATACAAAAGAAAACTCTTTGCATACATCCCGAAAATCATAGTATATATAAGGCCATGAAAAACCCTGCCGGATTCTGGAAAACACTGTCGAAGCCAATCTTTACCCTGGCTCCGATGATAGACGTCACCGATGCCGCCTTCCGCCGAATAATAGCAAAACTCGGCAAACCGGATGTCTTTTTTACGGAGTTTGTCTCCTGTCGTGGTCTGTTTTCCCCAGGAAAGCCAAAATTGATGAAACTACTCAGGTACGATGAGGATCAGCGGCCGATTGTCGCCCAGGTTTTTGGCAAAGAGCCGGAATACTTCCTCAAGACGGCTCAGATGATGCAGGAGCTAAAGTTCGACGGCATCGATATCAACATGGGCTGTCCCGACAAAAATATCTGCAAACAAAACTCTGGCGCCGCCCTTATCAAAGAACCGGAATTGGCCAAGGAAATCATACACGCCACTAAAGAAGGAGCCGGTGAACTCCCCGTGTCGATCAAAACGCGGATTGGCTTCGACAAAAGAGTGACCGAAGAATGGCTGAGTCATCTTCTCGAAACAGAGCCGGCAGCGATCACGGCGCACCTTCGCACAGCCAAAGAGATGTCGAAAGTCGAGGCACATTGGGAGGAAATGGAGATAGCCGCGCCATTGTTCAAAGGCCGAGATACTCTTCTGATGGGCAACGGTGACCTGCGCGATCTGGACCACGCCCGCGAGATGGTCGAAAAATATGAGATCGACGGCGCCATGCTGGGACGAGCTATTTTTGGCAATCCCTGGTTATTTAACCGCACGCGCAGGAATTCGGATATTCCATTGGCAGAGCGGCTGGATGTCATGCAACTTCATGCGGACGCCTTTCTCGAAATATTCGGTGACGAAAAGAACTTCCTGATAATGCGCAAACACCTGAGAGAGCATGCCGCCGGATTCGACGGCGCCAAAGAGTTGCGCATTGCTCTGGAGACAATATCGAATCCAGAGGATGTTCGCGACGCACTCGATTACTTCCGACTCAAATTTCTGAACGTCTCTACCTGATTTCGGACCTAATCATTAACGAACAGTCGGTACGGTCCAGGCAAACGACACTCGAAATTCAAATTCACTCTTATCAGCTGCGGGCTTATTCAAATAGACCGGGAAATCAATTTGCAGCGATTGATCAGACCAGAGAGGTGGCATGCGGATAGACAAACCGGCCGAAAGATAGCTCTTGTTATCTTCGCTGATACCTGACAATTCCGATGTCCCTATTGGTGCGGGATACTGACCACCGATGTCTCCGAGCGAGACGACCGACAAATCGCAAAATAGTGATTGATCTATCTTACTCAGGAACCCGCCGACCCAGGGCAATTTCTTAAACCAGCGATACGGCAGCAGATCAGGTGGGACAATCTCAATACTGCCGCCAACAGCATCGTGCAGGTAAATATTTCTATCCTGATAGCCCCGAACCCGCGAAGCTGTGAGATAGAAATCATCGCTCCAAGCGGTTGATATAGTGCCTCGACTGCGAAACAGCGGCGCGCTTACAAAGGCATCAGCGGCGGATGCCCGACTCAGGTGCGACACAAACTGCGAAGGTGGGACTCCGACTGTGCTGAGGTATTGAAGTGACAACTCCAGATAGTTTCTGTTCTTGCGGGTGAAGGCTAAATTGAACTTCCCCTGATGAATCAGAAATCCGCGATGGCGGAGCAGTTCCTCGTAAAAGCCACTGTTCATGGTCGACTCCCACCGAAAAGTACCATATCGGAAGGCACGGAAATGATCGAACGAGACGACCGTGTAGTAGGTCGTGTTGGCATCCCAGGTTGTCTCGGGCAGATAATCATAGAGTTCCGTCGGCAGTGACTGAAAGCGGCTGAGTTGACCAGAACTAAGATCAAGGCTGTTCATCTCGACGCGAATACTATTATAATCAGGAATGGTAAATCTCGGCTGGAATCTCTTTTCAAACCAATTGGAAAAATACGTCCTCCGGTCGGACCTCAGTGTTCGGTGCCCGACTGAGCCGTTGCGACCGAGCAAAGAAAACTGATCCGATAACCTCAAATCAATAAACGGTCTCGTCGATTCAGTGCCTATTCTCACGTCGAGAGAGATGCGATCATCGATCTCAAGATAAGACCCATGGAAATGAAATCCCAACTGCACGCCACCGGCCTCCGTGTACCAGAGATCGGGTCGCCCGCGAAGAGCGTATTCATGCAACGGCATTCGATCAAATTTCATATTGTCGAATCTGAATTCAATCGGAGGGAGAAACCCTGAACTGTTGTTACGACGCTCAATGTCAACCAGGAGATTGAACGGATCGATAACGACCTTATCAATTTCACGCTGAGCCCGAACGCTGAATTCATGCTCTCGATTCAAATTCCGAAACTGCGACCAAGTCGGCAGCAGAGCGTAGCCCGGTTTTGAGAATGACATGCCTTCGGGCGGGACCGTATAGAAAGTTGTGTCCCCCTGCGTCCAGACAATAGCGACATCTATAGGAGAAACAAATCTCCCCTTGTTCTGGAGCTTAATCACGTGCTCATAATAACGCCCCTGTTTTGTTTTTGATCGTCCGCTATAGGCGTAGTCGAGCCGCTGTTTCCCATAGTACCACTGATATAGATAATTATCGAGTTCCACACCGGTGACTTCCTCAAAAACATCAGTGAAGTCCTGTTCGTACGGATGTCCAAAAAACCAGCGATCACAGTACTTTTGCATGGCTCGATAATATTGACTGTCGCCGAATATTGAGCGTAAGGCGTAGTGCATAGCCGCCGATTTGTAGTAGACCGAGACTCGATGCGTCCAGTATTCTTCGCCCTGATCATACGAGAATGTCATCGGTTTATCATACTCTCGTTTAATCAAATCATAGAGCGGTCTGAATCCACGGACGTTACGATCTTCAACATGCGGTGCAAACTTCCGCTGATACCATGACTTGAAATTGTCATAATTTCCTTCGCGGCCACGATATTTTTCCATCGCGTTATGCTCAGCGTGAGTCGTGAACCCTTCATCAACAAATGGACGATCGACCGGATTGGATGCAACCTGCCCCATGAAGCACTGATGGCCGATCTCGTGATAGAGCAGCATACTGAACACGGGCGAAGGTCCTTGACCGCTGCAATTGGTGAACATTGGATATTCCATGCCGCCATAGGCGTCACAGATCCGCATTACCGGCCATTGATAGGGGAAATAAAGTTCGGAGAATGTCTCTATCGATTCAACACCAAGACGAACAGCGTCGATCCAGCCAGCCGCCTTTGACCTGAGCGGATAAGAAACAATCTTCACACCATTTACCGAACCACTGTCTATGCAGAATCGCGACGAAGCCGTAAAGGCAAAGTCCGGCACGTTTTCCGCCAGATAGTGCCATTTCTTTTTCTTTGTCTTATCCAGTTTCAACTCTGGCCACTCTGAGCGAGGCCCCAGATAGTTTTTTATATCAAGAGTGGATCGCAATTCATCCGGTAACGCTTCGATGCGATTTACAAGTACGCCAGTTGCAGCGACAATCTGATCCTCTGGCGCCGTAATCGCGACATCAAATGTCCCAAAATCTCCGTAGGACTCCCCCCAGCCAATATATTGCGAATTCACCCAGCCGAGTTTCCAGTCATAAACACAGATCTGCGGATACCAGTAGGCCGCCTTTGTCACGCCTCTGCTGAACCCCATTCTCAAATCATCCGGCGAGGGCAACAGAGTTGTAAAATCAAATTCAAAATACGCACTGTCACCCGGATTGACGGAGCGATCAAGATAGTAAGTAATAATGCTATTATCGAATCCGAACTTCCCCGAAGAGATCGAGCGGTTTCTGTCCAGTGTCAGCGATCCTTCCTGATCCGGCTTGATCGAAGCCAACGAATAATCGTTCATCGTGCGCCGTCTTTTATCAGCGTAAGAATCTTTTTGTATCGCGTTCGGAAACGCCTTGGAATAAACAACACTCAACGTATCGGGAGAATTATTTATGTACTCAATGCGGGCGGTGGCTTCAAGAGTGCGGAGATCGGCCTTCAGTTCCACGGTGATCTCATAGTTGACTTCTTGCTGCCAGTAATCAGCCGGTCGTCCTGCACCGCTGGGGGTGATCGAATCAGCTACACCGGGAAAAGCTAATACAATTACAATAAGAAAGAATAAAAATAGCACACTACGACGTAGCTCGCTACAACGTAGGACACTACTCGCCCGTGTATTCACAACTGGTGGAGTCCGTTTCGAAAATAGTAATCTTGGAGAGAATCGGGAGAGTCGGTTTGAGCCGATCCCAGAGCCATTTAATCAAGTGTTCGGTTGAGGTCAGCCGAAGGCCTTCGATATCGTTGAGGTGTTTGTGGTCCAATCTCTTTATTATCGGCTGGATAGCCGCTTTAAGATCGGCATAGTCCAATAGAAAACCGGTCTGCTCGTCTACCTCGCCGGTGACTTCAACACGAACCCGATACGAATGTCCGTGAAGGTTATAGCAGGGGTGGTCTTCGGGCAGGTGATCAAAGCGATGAGACGCTTCGAAACTAAAGTTTTTAGTAAGTTTTACAATCATTTGTTTGGGCCGCTATCTCTTTCTTTCGTTTCCAAAAGCCAATATATGTAATCTGGGGCTGAAACGGAAGCCGCGTTTGGCACACTCTTCCATCACCCACTGACTGTTACGGAGTTGCCTTTTCTGTGTGTAACCTTCCGGCATCAGCATAACCTGTCCTCGGTTGATATGGGGAAGGTAGTACTTCTCCAGTTCTTCAAAATCACTATCCTCAGAGACCACGAATTTGAAATCCGCCTTATTGGTTGCCGCTATAGCTCGTATCGCCTCCGGGACCAGACAGGTCTCAATCGGCAGACCACAGTTGCTCAACTTGGGCGAGCAGTTCCACCAGTCAATAGCATCGATTATCTCTTGAGAAGGTACAAACATCCCGTTAGTCTCAATCTCAAAAAAGCGGTACCCCGCATCTTTTAAGTGTGAGATTAGAACTACCAGTCGTGCTTGATGAAGCATCGGTTCACCGCCGGTCAGAACAACGTGGAGATTATCCGACTGTCGATCTGCCTTTGAAGTAATCTGCTTGGCTTGTTCTACGATTTGTTCCGGTGAAAGCAATTCACCTGCTTCGATTTCATTCCGATCCCAGGTGAATCGAGTATCACACCAGACGCAACCAAGATTACAGTATTTGAATCTCAGAAAAAGAGCCGGATAACCGGCAAAGCGTCCTTCCCCCTGTACCGAGAGGAAAACCTCCGAGAGTGGCAGTTTGTCATTGAATTCGTCCGGCCATTCGGCTATTTGGGGAGAATATTCCATCTCGTTCAATTACCGGGGCGATGCATATTCGGTGGGATCGGTGACACCGGCTTCCTCAAATCCCTTGCGACGTAGATAACAACTGTCGCATTTTCCACAGGCTCGGCCCAATTGGTCGGGGTCGTAGCAACTATGGGTGAGCGAATAATCAAGTCCGAGGGCGATACCTTTGGTAATAATCTCCGCTTTGGACAGGTCGATCAAAGGTGCTGAGATTTTGATACGGCCGCCTTCAACTCCGATTCGGGTGGCCAGATTGGCCATTTTCTCAAACGACTCAATAAACTCTGGTCGGCAGTCCGGGTAGCCGGAGTAATCAACCGCGTTGGCGCCGATAAAGATTGACTCCGCTCCAAGAACCTCGGCCCATGAAAGAGCCAGCGAAAGGAAAATCGTATTGCGCGCTGGTACGTATGTTATCGGGATTTCACTAATCGACGGCGTATTGGCCTCGGGCACGGCGATATCGTCGGTCAAGGCCGACCCGCCTATAGCTCTCAAATTGACTACTTGCTGAAGATGCTGCTTTACTCCCAGCGATTGCGCGATCTTCTTTGCCGCTTTAAGCTCAAAACTATGCCGCTGCCCGTAGTCGAAACTTATCGCATAAATGGCAAAGCCATCCTGTTTGGCAACCGCCGCCGTAGTATAGGAGTCCAGCCCACCGCTAAGCAGTACGACTGCATTCCTTTTGTCATTTATCTCATTCAAACTTTGAATCCATTCCCGATCCTATGTCATTCCCAACCTTAAGTCATTCCCGCGAAAGCGGAAGTAGGTCGGGTTCCGGGACCGCTTTAGCGGTCGCGAAACCCGACATGATTAAGCCGAGCCTTTAATATAATGGAACGGGACCAGAAATCAATCCTATTGCCCGACGGCGCGGCCAGCGTTATATTTGCCGTATGAGTGATTCAAAATATGAAGGGTTACAGTCGGAAATCCGCGACTGGAAAACACCCGAAATAGAACTATTTGAGAATGTCTATCCCGACCGGGATTATGAAATTCAGATGTCAGTCAACGAATTCTCCTGTATCTGCCCCAAAACCGGCCAGCCCGATTTTGCCGTACTTAAGCTTACCTACGTACCGGATAAGCATTGTCTGGAACTGAAAAGTTTCAAAGAGTATCTTCTGGCTTATCGTGACAAGGGGATATTCCATGAGAATGTGGTCAACCGTGTTCTTGACGATGTGGTTGCTGCGGCCAAACCGCGCCGCGCTCGGCTGGAGGGAATTTTCAATTCCCGCGGCGGCATCCAGACTACAGTCGTCCGGGAGTGGGCGGGAGAAAAGTAGTTTAGCGTTAGTCTAACTGAGCATTCTTCACCGTCATCCTGAGCTTAGTCGAAGGGTGACATTCGTGCCAAGCCATCTCTCGACTAAGCTCGAGATGACTTGTGAATTGCCGAGTAATGATGAAACAAGGATTTGTATATATTTTACAGTGTTCTGACGGTTCCTATTATACGGGCAGCACATCGAATATGGAACGAAGATCACAGCAGCACCACGACGGAGAATTCGATAGTTACACGAAATCAAGACGCCCACTGTCACTTGTTTTCATCGAGTCATTTCCAACAATTGGAGAAGCAGTCGCAGCAGAACGACAATTGAAAAAATGGTCTAGAGCAAAAAAACAAGCTTTTATCAAAGGTGACTTCAGCCTTTTGAGAACGCTGGCGAGAGGTCGTACTTCTTATATGAGTCGAAAACGGGATGATAGATAACATGTGAAACACTCGCTTCCCTGTCACCCTGAGCTTAGTCGATGGGTGATCCTCCCTCTACCCCCCCATCCCCCTCCAATCCTGACCAGTCGGGTTCTGGAAGACGCGAAGATCAAAGCGCGGGATCACCGCCAGGACATGATCAAAAATATCAGCCATGATATCTTCGTAATTCCCCCAGTCCTGATCGTTTGAAAAGACATAAATCTCAACCGGAAGCCCCGTCTCGGTCGGTGTCAGGTGCCGCACCAGAAAAGTCATATTCAGGTGGATCTTCGGGTGATTCTTCAAGTAAGCCACCAGATAGGCGCGGAATGTCCCCAGATTGGTCATGTGCCGTCCGTTGACTAATTCCGTTATGTCTACGCTCTTCTCTTGATTGTACCGGTCAATCTCTTCGGAGCGCGTACGGACATATTCATTTAAGTACTCAAACTTGCCGAATCGCTGCAGCATTTCTTGATCGCAAAATTTCACGCTGGTCATATCGATACTGATGGCTCGTTTGATCCGTCGTCCGCCCGACTGCTGCATCCCACGCCAGTTCTTGAACGAATCGGAGATCAGGCTGTAGGCCGGGATGCTGACAATCGTTTTATCCCAGTTCTGCACCTTGACCGTGTTGAGTGAGACATCAATAACGTCGCCATCGGCACCGTATTTCGGCATCTCAATCCAGTCTCCTACCCGCACCATGTCGTTGGCCGAGAGTTGAATACCCGCCACCAGACCGAGGATAGAATCTTTGAAAATCAGAAGAAGGACTGCCGACATCGCTCCCACACCGCCCAGAATGGCCAATGGCGATTTCCCGATCAGCGATGCAAAAACCGTGAGCCCCACCATTACGAAAACGACAATTTTGACAACCTGAATGTAACCTTTTATCGGGCGACCTTTGGAGATTTCGTAACCCTGGTAGATATCGTTGACAGCTGACAAGAATGATGAGAAAGCCATCACCCCGACCAGAAGCATATATACGTTCGAGAATTTTATCAGCAGAGTTTCAATCTCAGGTAAATAACCGGCTGTGGCATAGACGACCATAGCCGGAGCCAGATGCGCCAGACGACGGAAAAATTTCCGCTCAATCAAAACATCATCCCATTTGGTCTTGCTCTTGCGAACAACAATCCCAACTATCGTCAAGAGAATTCGCCGCGTTACCAAATGAGAAATAACAGCCAACAACAAAATGATCAGTGCCGCCACTATCCAGGTTACCGTTTCACTTGCCGTTTCCACCAGCCCCAGCCTGTCCAACCCGTCACGTATCAATTCACGCACTTGATATCTCCTCCATCTAAATTGACTCGATCAAATCTGTAACAGTTGGACTCCCGAATCAAGATTGAAATATCACTGTGGCGCAGTTGGTACGACGACAGTTTTGTTGCCTTGACAGAAACTGCTCAGTCGCTAAATTGGATGTATAGTTTTTCTAGTATGTTCTCACCGCCGAAAGGAGCCACTATGGCCGCAAAATCAGGCATCTCAGTTATTCTCTTTGCGCTCTTGATCTCATCTTCGACCTTCGGAATCGATCTTTCCAAAGGAATCATGTACGATTATCCTCAGGAAGAACTGGAGAAAAAATACGGCCCGCTGCCGGTATCGGAACTTACCAGGCAGGACTCAATTGATATTGCCTCCTACCGATTTACCGGTGATACTTTGAAAATTTTGGCTATCCTGATCGATTGGGATGACCGACCGGCGACCTATTCAGCTGAAACAATGGACAGCCTGATGTTCTCCGATCATATTTTCCCGGGCGGTTCGGTGGCTGATTATGTCAATGAAGTGTCTTTCGGCAATGTAACTGTTGTTGGTGATGTTTACGGCTGGCATACCGACGGAAACACCTGGGACTTTTCCGGCTTTGAGTCAATCCTATATGATCTCGATCCCTTCGTAGATTTCTCCCAGTACGACAGTGACAACGACGGCGTTGTCGATGCCGTTGTGTTTATCCGCTCTGGAGTCGGCCTTGAATTCAGCGATGCTTGTGAATTTAACGATCCGGCCGATATCTGGTCGCACGCCTATATCTACCCGATGGGTAGCGGGCCGGGACCGTTCGACGGGAAGATGGTCTCTCGCTGGAACACATCACCCGAATTGTACCCGACGCGCTATGATTTCTGGCCGACCAACTGCGACGGCGGCGCGCAATTGAGCGGCATACGCGTCTATTGTCACGAATTGATGCACAATCTCGGACTGCCGGATCTGTATGACTATGATGACAAACTGGTTATGTCGACCTATACGACACCCGGTGATTACAATGATCATCCTCTGACCGACTGGTGCGTGATGGGCTACGGCGGTTACGGCATTTTCTCTCTCGGCGGCGAAGGCAATAATCCTTCGCACCCCTGCGGGTGGAGCAAGTACGAACTCGGCTGGTTGAACCCGGTGGTACTTGAGCAGGGTGAATTTTTCGACGTTGTCCTGTACGATATAGAAACTCATCAGGACAGCTCGCTCTATATCCTCCCGATCAACTGGGCCGACGGTGAATATTTCTACCTCGAATACCGTAATCCACACTCAACCGCTCAGTACGATAAATTGGATGCTGACTATTCCTGCTACTTCTATCCTGATCTGACCTACGGCTCTGATTCGCTTGATCAGGGACTAATTATCACCCATATCCACGACTCGGTCGGTTCCTGGAACAACAATGGCACACCCAGTTGGGCTCACTATAAAGTGGTTGTAGAAGACGCCGGATATAATCCGTCATTCGATCATACCATGAACCCCGAAGGTGGTGTTACCGATTCCGCCCAGTGGTGGTATCCGTATGAAACCCGACTTGGTGCCGCCTGGTCCAACGATGTCTCCGGTCAGTCTGAGTTCAGCCCGACTTCGACTCCCAACAGCGATGGCTACTATGGAGCCTCGGGAATTATTGTCCGGGTCGACTCCATTGTAGGAGATAAGTTGTACGCCTATGTATACAGTCCGAACGGAGTTGATTCCGATGGCGACGGCGTACCGGATGACTCCGACAACTGCGTAGACATTCCAAATCCTGACCAGGCCAACAATGACGGCGACAGCTACGGCAATCTCTGCGACAACTGCCCGGATGACATCAATGATGATCAAACTGATACTGACAGCGACAGCTTCGGCGACGCCTGCGATGTCTGCCCCGATGATCCACTAAACGATGACGACAACGACGGTCATTGTTATGCATCGGATAATTGCCCAACAGTTTACAACCCGGATCAGTTGGACAATGACCTCGATGGAATCGGCAACGCCTGTTGCTGTGTTTTGCGTGGTGACTATAATAGTGACGGCTCGGTTGATATTACCGACCTGACCGATCAGGTTGATTACCTGTTCTCGTTTGCACCGGCGCCACCCTGCCCGCAGCATGGCGATGTCAACGGAGATGGAAACTATGATATCACCGACCTGACCTTTTTTGTAGACTATCTGTTTGGCGGCGGCCCGGCACCTGTCCCCTGCCCGGTGTTTTAGAATCAATTACTGATCAGTAATTCACAAAGGCCGTCCGCCCTGGCGGCCTTTCTTGTGCCCCTAACTTTGCTTACCTATTTGAGTTACAAAAAAACTGGCCCACTAATGGACAAAGTCGGGAAGAAGCTCGTCTTATAAGTGTAATCCCCTTCAGAAAGCACAAATAACTCTCTAACCAGTTGTTCTGGAGGTGTAACATGTTTACACGCAAAGCGCTTCCCTATCTTTTTCTCCTCGTTGTCCTGCTCGGTCTGACCTTCGCCCTGAGAGCCGGCTCAACCGGCGAAATCAAAGGAACCATCACTGACAAAGCCACCTGCCAGCCTATCGTCAGCGTTTCGGTCTCTCTTGTTGGTACTACCATGGGCGCCATGACCGACTTCGACGGTAAGTTCGTCATCCGCCTTGTCGAACCGGGAATGTATACAATCAAAATCACGCACCTGGACTATAACACCCTGGAGATTGACTCGGTTGAGGTAGTGGCGGATCAATTGCTGGAGATCAAACAGACGCTGGAAAGGAAGACGACTGAACTCGGTACCACAATCAAGGTAACTCTCGAAAAAGATATCATTGACAAGTTCGAAGTCTCCGATCAGTCAGAGATCAAAAGAGAACAGATTGAAAAGCGACCGGTGACAACGATCGATGAGCTGCTAAAACAAGCTGGAAATGTTGTAACCGGTGCCGAAGGCGAACTGTTTATACGCGGCGGTAGAGCCATTGCCGACGCCTACGTTCCCGACAGCAAGATGAAGCCAATGGCGGTCATGGGGACTCCCTCCTGCATAATCCCGCCCCGCCAGGACCGGACCGCATTTCCGCCGGCGCATGGCGGCAACGCTATTGTCAACGGTGAAGCATACGACGCCATGTTCTTTGAAAACTACGGTGTCAATCCGTTTGTCGACACCGAAGACGACCACCTGTCGACTTTTGCCATCGACGTTGACGATGCCTCGTACATAATGACCCGCAGTTATCTCGAACGCGGTAACCTTCCCCCAAAAGATGCTGTACGGGTCGAAGAATTCATCAACCACTTTGACTACAACTACAAGGCCCCACACAACAAGCCGTTCGATGTCTCATTCGAAGGGTCGCCTTCGTATTTCGGACAGAACAGCTATCTCGTCCGCATCGGGATCAAAGGTAAGGAAATTGACCCCCGTGATCGCAAGCCCGCCAACCTGACTTTCGTTATTGATGTTTCAGGCTCTATGGCCCGTGAAAATCGCCTTGTCATGGTCAAAAAGGCGTTGCGAATGTTAGTTGATCAGTTGAATTCCGATGACCGCGTTGGAATCGTAGTCTACGGTTCGGTCGGACGCGAGATTCTTCAGCCGACCTCTATTCGCAACCGGGACCGGATCCTTCAGGCGATTGATATGCTCAGCCCTAATGGTTCCACCTATGCGGAACACGGTATCAAGCTCGGCTATGCCATGGCCAACCGAATGTATACTCCGCACAAGATCAACCGTGTCATCCTCTGCAGCGATGGCGTCGCCAATGTCGGACAGACCGGCGCCGATGCCATCCTCAAGGAGATCAAACGGTACGCGCAAAAAGGAATCACGCTGAGCGCTATGGGGTTTGGCGTGGGCAATTATAACGATATTCTGCTGGAGAAGTTGGGCAACAAGGGGAACGGTTACTATGCCTATGTCGATGATATCCGTGAAGCACGTCGCATCTTTGTCGATAACCTGACCGGCAACCTTCAGGTGATCGCCCGCGATGTCAAAATCCAGGTTGATTTTGATCCTTCAATTGTCCGCAGCTACCGTTTACTTGGATATGAAAACCGTGATGTCGCCGATCAAGACTTCCGGAACGACACCGTCGATGGCGGCGAGATAGGTGCCGGACACTCGGTGACCGCTCTCTATGAAATCAAGCTGCATGACGGCATGCCCAAGCGCCCGCTTGGATATGTCAACATCCGCTACAAGAAGCCAGACTACGTAATGAACTATAATGATGATCCATACGAGGATAACAGGCGTTATGATGACACCGAATGGTACCCGATCGGCGGGCAGTTTGAAGTCGACGAAGTCCGCTTCGCGCTGCATCCGAAAGATGTCAACCATAGATTCGAACGCACCAGCCCCGAGTTCCAGCTTGCTGCTTGTGCGGCAGAGTTCGCCGAAATTCTTCGCAATTCATACTGGGCCAAAGGTTCCAGTATCAGCGATGTTATTCGCGTTGCCCGAAAAGCCGCCAGACATTTGGAATCGTCCGAGACTGATGAGTTTCTACATCTGCTTAGTCA
>JAUXBO010000026.1 GCA_030619345.1 Candidatus Zixiibacteriota bacterium
GCATAAATAGAACCCTCGCTTAAAAGCAAATCTCCAGCAGTCAAAACCAGAAGGAAATCACCACTGGTGGCTTCATCAATGTCAATCCCATCGCTGGAGATCAGGGCATATTTTTCATCGCTGGAAAAGCCGATCTTTGAGCCGGCTGGATTTTTAACAGAAGAAAACGAGGTGACACCTTTGAGGCCGAGCAAGCCAACAACTTCTCCCGAAGCACGATACTGGTAGACAAGATTCAGCGAAGGATCATAGGTCAGTTGTTCATCTCCACCGGGGAGATCGAAATCGACCAACATACCCATTCGCAGGCCGTCGATAGATGAAGCGCTGTTGTTTCTCAGACTATAGCTCATAATTACAAATCTATTATCTTCATAAGTGTCGAAATTCACTGTCTCCTGGAATATCGTCAGTCCAGTCACGGCTGTTGAGTTAGTCGCATTGAGTTCTGCGGTGTGGTGAAATCCGCCGTCCAAACCGTAGGAGCCGGAAGACAAAGCGCTGACCGGCTGGAAGTCAGAAACAGCAAACTCGCCGAGGCTGTCCCGGATAGATGAAGACATTTGGCCGGCACCGGTTGCGACAATCAGTCCGGCTTCATAAAGCAGATTAGCTCCATCGCGATAGCGAAGTCCTCTGCCACCGGTATTGTAATTCGATTCCGGTCCCAAGCCGTATTGACCAAAGTCCGATACGGTTAGTTCCAGAACGCCGGAACTGTGCGTTTCAATCGTCCCGGGCGGTTCGATACCTGCAACAACATCAAAGTCGATAATCTCGATTGCCTCTTCTCCCGGATAACCCAGTTCTAGAACAAACGGTAAGTGCTGACCGTGATATATGGAACTGGACAACTCAATTACATAGGGCTGACTGGAGTACGCAAACAGTCCACCACCACCAAAGACAAATGATGCTTCCGCCGTATGAATACTAACGCCAGCAATCTTTTCAGCGCTGATTTTCCCAATGAGCTGCCCGGTGATGGGAGCCGAACTGCGGATCAGGATCTCAATCTGAGATGAGGAGCCAATCTCTGCAATTCCACTCTGCGGATAGTTAATTCTCTCTATATCAAAGTCACTGGGGCCGGATGCGTCCAGATAGTCAAGCACTATGGAAGCATCGACAAATCCGTAACCGTAGTCATTGTCCTCTCCGGCAACACCGAGATCTATTGCCGATGCAATCAGGGCGTTCTTGATTTGAGACACCGTTGCCTCGGGATCATACTGACGAATGAGAGCCACGATACCGGCAACATAGGGCGCGGCCATGGATGATCCACTCATATAGCTGTAACCGCCACCCTTGAACGAAGAGCGGATACTCACGCCGGGGGCCATAACTTCCGGCTTTTTGTCGGTGCTGTTGCATGACGAAGGTCCACGACTTGAAAAGCTCGCGACAACCCGATTGTCATCTACCGCGCCGACCGAGAAAGTGTTGATAGGCGTAACGGCGTTGTCGGCCGGTGAGCGGATTGTCATCGGATTGGGACCTTCGTTACCGGCCGCAAAAATCGTTACTATTCCGGCGGCTTCGACTGCCTCGACAACTCCATTGAAAGTACTGTCGCAGGGAACAAACATATTCTTTGGAATTCCCCAGCTATTGAGAATAACATCGGGGACATCATCGGTGGTATTGATATCACCATCCGGATTGAGCGCCCACTGGAATGCAGCAACGATATCGGCCAGCGTAACACTCAGCGATCTCCCCTGATCGACAACACCGCCTGTAATCCATTCTGCGCCGGGAGCAACTCCAAACGTATCAGCCGGAGTAGACCCGACCATAATGCCCATAGTGTGGGTTCCATGCCCGATATTATCAGTCGGAGGATTGTTGGGGCTTACGGGGGAGTACCATGATGACACGAGACTGGCGTGATTGCCTCTCCACTTGGAGCTGAGCGCCGGATGGTCGCTTTCAACGCCGGTATCGAACGAGCAGACAAGCCGTCCCGCACCCGTCAATCCTCGGGACCACAACTGCGGAACTCCCAAGGCCGACAGTTGCGTTGAATTGGCGGTGGCCATTGACGGAGCGTCTTTTACTTCAACCGGCTCTATATAACTCAACAGAACATCTTCGGTAATCAGCTTGACCGATTCCATATCCGACACGCGGTTGATCTGTTCGGCGTTAAGACGGGCGGTCAGGGCGGGCGTGATCCAGAATTCCCGTACCGGGGCAGCCGATTTTTCGTTCAGATAATATCTTATATTTTCAATACCAGATACTGTCGCACCCTTGAGATTGGCTATTACAGATTTTACCTTCTCCGAGCGTCTTGCTCTCGACGATGAGATTTGCGTGACTCGGGAGAGTGCTTCCCGGGGATTTAGAAAGATTATAACATCAATCAGGCTGTCCGGACTACTTGACGATAGCTCTACCAGAGAAGCTTCGAGTGCCGGAGACAGTTCTGACCAGGAGGCTTCGGAATCCGGTCCAAAACCAAGGACAGCTGCCAGCAGCACAAATACGAGAATAAGCTTCTTAATGGTCACAGGTTCTCCTCTCAAGTAAAGTCCGATAGGTCTTACTGCATAGGATATGCCGCTCCGAGATTTCTTAATTGGACATGAATCTGCTTGCAGGCGGAGGTCGGACAGTCACGTTAAGAGACTATCATTCATCGGCTTACGGTATGGGATGGACGGCATATTTTTCTAATTAGACAAGGCACAGATTTGCAACTCGAATCCCGCCTGTTTTCACCCTGCCCGCAGGAGACGTATTCTCTGCAAAATTTTACAAGGTCAACAAATAGATGGGACCTATATTGGAAGGGTGTCTTTTGATACACAGAAAAGCAGAAAGCCTGATCTTTGGGCATTAATCCTGATCCTTGCCATTGCTCTGGCGGTCAGGATTGTCTACTTATATCAGTTTAGTCAGCTCCCGGACTGGGAGCACCTTACCGTTGACAACAACTACCACATCAACTGGGCCACCAGCATAGCCAATGGCAACCTGTTGGGAGACACTACCTACTTCCGGGCGCCGTTGTATGTCTTTGCACTGGCCCTGATCATAAAGTTATTTGGCGTATCACTGTGGGCGTTCAGGATTTTTGGTCTGCTGATCGGACTGGGCACTTTGCTTTTAGTCTACCAAACATCTCTGCAATACTCAGGCGTTCGAGCGGCACGACTCGCGGCCTTGCTATATGCACTGTTTCCAATCGCAGTTTACTTTGAAAGCGAGTTGCTTCTGGATTCGCTGTTCACGTTTCTTCTTCTCGCAGCTTGGTATGCCACGCTCAGAGCTTCGGAAAACAGATCGGGCTTGAGTCTTCTGATAGCCGGTTTTCTCTGGGGACTATCAGCGATAACAAGACCAACCTCGCTAATACTTCTTCCCCTGTCACTCTGGCCACTCCTGAAAGATAGAGAGAATCTGGTCGGCAGACGATGGCGAAACTCGTTGATTTTGGTTTTAGGGACGGCAGCAATTGTAGGTGCAGTCGCTGTCCGCAACATTGTGGTCGCTTCAGATCCGGTTCTGATTTCCTCCCAGGCCGGAATAAACCTCTACATCGGAAACAATCCGATTGCCGACGGAGTCAGCGCCGAACTGGAGGAACCGTTGGGCCTTAATTGGCGGGTCGGCGATATCAGCTATATAGCCGAGAAACAAGTTGGTCGCGAATTGAAATCGGGTGAAGTTTCCGAGTACTGGATGTCTCGTGCCATTGCCTGGATAGTAGAATATCCGGCTGAGGCCGGGCAGCTATATCTGGCCAAGTTGTCCTTTTTCTTTTCAAATCAAGAGATTTCCAACAATCGCTCACTGGATAGATTCTTGCAGTTGTTTCCGTTCTTCAAGTACAATCCGATCAGCTTCGGTTTGCTGTTTGTATTTGGAACGTTTGGATTTATTTGTACCAGAAAACGTTTCCCTGAACTGCTTCCGGTTGCCTTAATCGTCGTAATCTATGCTGTGGTTATCTCGTTGTTTTTTGTTACCAGTCGCTTCCGCCTTCCGGTCATTCCGTTCATCATAATACTTGGCGCCTCCGTCGCGGGAATGACCAGAGCACAATTCAAAACCCGACGCTGGCACGGTCTTGTCGCCGGTTTACTGGTATCGGTAATCTCGTTTGTTCCCATTGGCAAGGTGCCGCAAGGTACACCTGTAATGGACTATATTTCCCGCGGGTTGAGCTCCTATGCACGACAAGAATACCTAACTGCTCTACAGTTGTTCCAGGAAGGGCGAGCTATAGATACCACTTTCCCGGACATAAACCTTAATTGTGGGGCAGCGTTTTTCAGGATGGGTGAGCTTGATTCAGCCAGTTATTATTTCGAGCGAGAGATCGCGGCTAACCCGCAAAGACATGCGGCATACACAAATCTTGCCTCGCTGCTGTTCTTGAATGACAAACCAGAACAGGCACAATCGCTGGCCACGCAGGCCATTAGTCTCCGACCGTACGATATCGACGCCAATATCATTCTCGTCCGATCAGCCGCTGCTTCTGATCATGTAGCGGCGGAACAACTACAGTCACTGTTAGATTCAGCCGTGACAAGAACTAGCGGAGATATTGGGATTCTTCTGGAATCCGGAATTGCAGCTCTAAGACATGGCCAGTATATGAGCGCCGAAAGGTTCTTGAGAGCCGCGACATTATCTTCTCCTCCCCCAATTGAAACTGATGACTTTGCATTTGACCGCGAGTTTAGAAACAGCGAGAAAAATCGGAAACCGCTCTATGCCAGCGCCCACTACCAACTAAGCTATCTGCTGGGCCTGAGCGGAAGATACAGCGATGCGGTCTACGAAGCACATCGGGCGATAGAATTAGATTCGAGTCTGGTCGAAGCGTATGTAAATCTTGTAACCGGTTATCTTGCTATGGGAAAATCGTTACAGGCGGATTCCGTATTGCAGGTGGCCGAGAACCTATTTCCCCGCAACCCACTCCTTCAGAGATTCAAATAGATATCACGAAATTTGAGACAAAAAAAGGCCGAGCTGAACTGCTCGGCCTTCATAGTTTACACTATCAAAATCTCAACAAGACTACCTAAGCATGGTCGTGGAACGAGTCGGTGGCTGGTAAGGCGAAACCGTTCCCGCCACTCTCGGTACATACAGGAAGTTAAGCATTGAGTCCGCCACAATCTTGAAATCGTCACGATTCATCGCCAGCGGCGTAAAGCTCATATGAACGGTCCTGAAATAGTCCGCCTTCACACGGTGGGCAACCGGTGAACCCTGGAAAGTCTTCCACCCATTGGGTATTGTCCCGTCACCGTACTTGGAGCCATATAAATACAAGGGTTCAGCCTCCACATCTGTACCTCGCTCATGGAATCTCCGTCTAAATGACATCCAATTGACTTCCGGCAACGCCGCGAAGTTAGGATCCCACTGATAATCCCATCCATCCGGTGGATTTGCGGCTGGGAGCCAGTTGTAATTGGCGTGCAGAAGCGCAGTGTCAATATCAAGTCTCGGCCACAGATATCCGCTCCAGGAGAATTCGTCAGACACCGGATCAGCATAGATAAAGTCCTCAATACGTACCGGACTGGTAAAGGGGTCTTCAGGATCATGGAAAAGATATGCTAACCAGCCCTGGAAACTGACGGAACTGGCTGCAAAATAGAAGGCATAGTCGGCGTTGAATTGTACTACAGGAGTATCGATAATGTCCTGCGTGGCAGGGTTGCTGAGGAGTACCGGACTCCGCATTAGGGCCCAGACATTAGTTCCGACATCAATAGCCCGGAATACGGGCTCGAATGTGGTATGGTCAGCTGCGTTGACAGCGTCATTATACATGATAATCACATTGTGTTTCAGCAATTCGACGATAGGCAACGGCAGATAGGTAGCTCCTTTGACGATAAAATAGTCAGGAGCACCACTGTTATGTGCCAGCATTTTTATGTCGAACGACTCACCTCCCTGGTTCCATTCAGGCACGTTTGCCTGTCCCCAATGATCGATAATATCTTTCCACATCCTGCGCGTCCGACCGAATTTATCACTGACAACATCGTAGACGGGACCATTAAAGGTAGACGCTCCACCAGAAAAGTCCAGCACGAGAACCGCCCGCTCATGTTTTGGATCAATTACACGTATTTTGGTAAACAACGGAACCGGGTCTTGAACACCGGCATCATCCTTACTATCCACCCAAAAGAGGAAGTTCATCTCAACGGTGGTATCACCACCAACAGGCCATTGATAATGTTGGTAGACGTTGAAGAGGGTAGCGGAGCTGTCATTACTCCAGCCATTTGATTCATACACCACGCGGTTCAAGCCATTACCTTCGGGACCTTCAGGATCATCTGCGGCTAACTGTTCAATATCGAATTTAGTCGACCAAGAACCCCTTATGTCCGCCATGGCCGGATTAGTTTCCAACACTAGAATGGTATCACAAGTGACTGTTCCTCCGGTTTCGAAGGCAGTATCGCAAACGACAATGGTCTCACCTTCTTTATATATCTTGGCGTCAGATGAAACAAAGACTCGGTAGATATAATTGTTCGCAAGCGTGCGGTAGGTCGAGTCACCATCTTTGAAATCCTCATACGGTCCATACATGACCCATCTGTAATCAAATGGCGGCGCATTAGTACCGGCTGGATAATCCGGGTCTTCGGCTCGCCACGCAAGCGCAACGCCCGATACACGGCCTTCAGTCTTTGAGTTAATGAATGGAGCGGTCGTATCAACCGCCAACTGGAACTGGGTGTTTGGAGGATTATCATTTCTAGAAAATGCTCTAATAGCAAGTTCAGATCCGAGACCTTCTTCATCAACGGCCTGAACCAATACATATTGGACCATATAAATATTAACCGGGTCGTCATTGAAGGCTTTTAGTTTCACGACCTCTGTCGTCTTTGGATCACCCGAAGCCGGGACCACATCAAGATACTTGGTCCAAACGGAATTTGTATCCACTCTAAGATCTATAACTGTATCGGGTTCCAAGCTCAGAGTCTCATTAACAATAGTGTCAAATTCTGGCCAGGTCTCTGCCTGGTTTTCCAGCCATTGGATATACTCATCAATGGCCATGCCCAAATCCTCCAGTTCCAGCGCGGTGATCACACGGTAGCGGTAGAAGTCAATCTGGCCGTCTCTATCGGTACCTTTCCAATACACGAAAGGATTTCGTGAAAACTGGGTGTAGTGCGTAAGAACCGAATCAGGTTCGGTGCCAATGGTATCTCCGGTTATACTATCAATTGTCCAGAATTCCTCTTCCCAAGCACCAGGGGGAACGTTTGTAAATGTCACTATTGGCCTAAGATTGGCATTTACGTCACCTGAAAGAGGATCAGTACATCCAGCCATAAAGAGTGAACCCACAATTATTGAGGTGGCCGTTATGGCCAATATAAGGAGAGTCTGTTTTCTATCACGGTAGTTCATCAGTAAGCTCATCCTCCCTTAGAAGGCCAAATACATTGTAAAACGGTGAACCTCGGTCAGGATTCCGAAATCCTGGAAGGCATAATCAACCCGCATTTCTCTTTCTTCTCCAAAAGGAATGCGGAGGCCGCCGCCAGCGGTGAAACCATCAACATCGTAGTTGAATCGGCTGCCGGCTCTTAGAACAAACATATCCTTAAACGTGTACTCCAAGCCGCTGTTATACTTCTCCAAATTATCGGAAGGATGTGATCCTTCAGCGGCAAAAGTCAACATATGATCGTATTCTTCGAGGATATTAATCGAAGCGCCGAATCTGAAATTGATCGGAAGAGGATATCCGTTTTCTATCATTTTCATGTCGGGACCAAAGTTGCTGATGACCATACCGATCTTGAAACCGCGGTAACCGGTGTCGTACAGAGTCCCGACATCAGCGGCCCAGCCGTTGGCTGAATAATCATGCACGGACTGGTTGATAAACTTCACTGTGAACCCGATCGAGAAACGATCTGTCAGGTATCGGCCATAAGTCACTCCAAGAGCAAAGTCATTCCAGGCAAACGTACGACCGGTGCCTTCAAATGTCCCTCTCTCATACGTACGTTCAATCATCTCTCCCGAAGTCAGCGCATAAGCGGCAACTCCCAGGACACCGCCGATAGATTCCAGAGGTAGTCCCACAGCGCCAAAACCGTAACTTACGTCAGCTGGCATAGAGATATATGTCAGGGCTGCTTCCCTGCCATAAAGTGCCGTTAAGCCTGCGGGATTGTAGTAAACCGCAGAGATGTCATCGACCACCGCGGAAAACGCCTCGGCCATACCCATTGCGCGGGCTGAGACACCCAGTTCCAAAAACTGAGCTCCGGTCGTACCTACTTTGGCCTGTGCCTTTACATCGGTCGGGACGGTCAGCGCCAACAGTGCCAAAATCATGAGCATTCCGACAAAAACGTCTCTTGATCGGTTGGCTCCAGAGGAACTGTGGCTGCTCTTATTAAAATGCATGCTGTCCTCGCATATCTTCAATCATTATATATTTCAAATTACAAACTTACTTCTAATCCGAGGCGCACCTGTCGACCGTAGTCCCAATTGCCCGGGTTAAGATCATAATCGGTACCTTCTCTGATAATTTGGTCAATGTTTTGCTGGGTATCCGGACGGCCCGTATTTGAGTAAACGTCGAGTACGTTCTTGTTATCAAATACGTTTTCAACCCAAATGATGAACTTATAATCCATCCCGACAAGTTCAAAGTTCTTGGTCAGCCGTACATCAAAATTAACAACAGTCGGTCGGCGAAGCGAGTTATTCTGAATGTCTTCACCAATGTTCGATGTAATATCAGGGTATTCACGACTCGGGGTGAATGGCTTGCCGCTCTCAATAATCGTCTCAATCGCCATCGACCAGCCGTTTGGAATTGGAAGACCGAATAGGCGTGGCTTAACCGTACTGGGAACATAAATCTGTACACTCGATTTTAGTGAGTGACGAATGTCATTGTTGAGAGCCGACTCAGAAAGTGGATCGCGCGACAGTTCAAAGTCCGTCAGGTAGTTTTCATTTGTCTGGGAAGCCTTGCCGAAAGCAAAGGCATATGTATAACTGAGCATTCCGTTAACATATCCACCGCCGCGTTTTTCAACTGTAACCTCAACACCACGGCTGCGGCCGTAGTCACTATTCTGATACTGCTGGCGGGTCAGACCGCCAATTCTGACTTGGTGACTGTTGATCTTGTCAAATTCATCCTTAAAGTAACCGGAGAAGTCGACTGAGTAGTTTTCGCTCATTGCGTATTTGACACCAAACGAGTACTGAATTGTCTTCTGGTAATCCAGATTGTAGTTACCCAGAACTGAGTTTTCGTTGATGGCACTGGTATTACGAGAATACATGAAACTCAACTGAGGCAGCTGGAAGAAGTGACCATAATTAAAATGCACTTTGGCTTTATCAGATATTGGATACGAGAAACCAATGCGTGGAGATATCTTTTGGCGATCTCCAAAAATGACACCGGAACCGAGATCATCATTTTTAGCTACCTCTACCAGGTCATATTTGTCCTGAATGAAGAAATCCCATCGGATTCCAAGTGACGCGATCATGGAACCGTATTCAATCTTATCGCGAATATACCCGGTGCCGCCCCACGGGTTGTACTCGAACATATCACGGAATGAACCGCGAGTGGGGAACGGGGCTGCGATACCTGCCACAGAATCGGGTCGACCGGTATACAGCAAATAGGGCTTCTCAATTTCATTGAAAAGGAAATCCCACCGTTGGACCGCAAATCCACCCTTTACTTCGTGATTACCCATCTGGCGAAATATTTTCACTTCCGCCCGTAAAGTTTTGGTCTCATGATAATGCCAAGTTGAACTCTCGCCGTAATTGAGGGGATCAAGGAAAGTTGTTCCACCGGCGTCGTACTTGCCATTTCCATTGATATCTACGTACTGCTCGCCGACATCATAACGTTGATTGGGACTGTCGTAGAGACCGTTACCGTTGCGGTCGGCAAAAGGAATGCCCTTTACCCACTCAATAGGCAGAATGTCAGGACCGTCATACTTCCCATTATGGTTAAGGTCCATATTGTCCGGACCGGTTGACTTGATGAAAATATCAATGCCGCGGTCGTATACGCGGTTAGCGTTAACATCAGTAAATGGCTCACCAATGATGGAGTCTCCATCGGTATACGGCTCAGGAGTTCGGTTGTCAATATTACCGATACGATTTTGGTCAAGAATACCATTGCCGTTCCGATCCTGTAGATTTTCTCCAGCATCCCAGACACCATTGCCATTGAGATCAATAAACGGCTCACCTTCACTAAGGTCCATAATTCCGTTATCATTAAAGCGGAAATCGGACCAACCATCAGACTGGCCGCTCTGAAAGTTGAATTCCTGATTGAACTCACCAAAAGTGTATCTCGGACCGGGCGCTCCGGTGAAGTTGGAATCCGGATAGAGATTAAAGATCGGTTCCGGCGGATCCCAGATGCCGTTATCATTATCGTCATCAAATGATTCCCATTGGCCGTCCAGAAGGAATTGATCAGGATCAAGTCCTTTACCGGGGTTGTTTGGATCACCCGGTCTCTGCTGAACAGATGTCTGGGAATATGAAATAATCGCTTCGTAGTTCATGTCTTTGTTGATCGACTGTGAAACTTCGAGAGATAAAACACGCCACTTATCTTCGCGCACTGGCGACGTCGCCGATGAATACTTGAAGTTCCAATCGAAGATAGAATAATATTTCTGAGTATCTTTGAACGAGAGAATGAGCTTCAAGCTTGGTTTCGGCCGGAACATAAAGTTGCCCATCCAATAATACTTATTGTAATGCCGATCGGGAACTTCAATGCCGAATAAGTTGAACCCACCGTAGTCCTTGCGAGTCGATGGCGTATCAAAGTTTGAATACTGGTTGACACCGTCATTTTTGTCAATCTCAGCATATAAATAGTAAGTAAATTCCTGTTCAGCCAGAAAGTTGAGACCAATGGCAGGGAGAATCTTGTTCTTCAAAACCGGATCCGGACCGGAAAGTGAGAATCGCATGTAATCCTGATTTCGGGAGTACTTGTTTAAGCTGGCATTGCCAAAGTCATCAGTGATGTACTGTGCGTTGATACGCGTCACATCCTTGGACCCAGTATTGGTCTTGATCTTTACGATACCGGATAAGGCGTCGCCGTACTCGGGATCAAAGCCGTCTTTGATAATCGTGAATTCCTGAATAGAACCAGAGACCAGCGAAAGATTTGCTCCCGCCTGTCCAAGTCCTCCCAGAGGATCGCCGATCGGAACACCGTCGACCACGTAGGCAACTTCACCGGCACGACCGCCGCGAATGAAAACCTCACCGGAAGCGCCAGTAACAACACCGGCAACCTGCTTCAGCATTTCGTCCACCGTTGTGACCGGTCGTTTCTCGATCTGCTCTTTCGAAATAGTCACCATGGTTTCGGTCTGAAACCTGTCGATAATATCCAATTCAGCAGTGATTCTAATCGTCTTGCCGAGGTCAGTCACTTTCTGTTCCATGTCAACATTAGTTTCAACTGACAAATCAGCCTTGACAATTACTTCTTCAACCTCAACCGAGTTATAATCGAGGTGGGAAATCCTCACGACATACGTTCCCGGTTCCACCAAACGAATAAGGAAGTTACCGTCGAAGTCGGTCATGTCGCCCATAGTAGTACCAACAATGGCGACTGATGCACTGACAACAGGTTCACCTGTTTTGCCGTCCTTGATGACGCCTTTAATCTGTCCGGTTGATGCTGCAAATCCTGCCGCCGGCAAAAGTGCCAGAGTGAATGCAATTATGAGCAACCAAATCATACTATGCCGTTTGCGACCGACCATGAGGTCTACCTCCTGGATATATCCATCATCATTATTTTCAAATTCAGCGTGTGACATTACACGTAAAGCGAGCCGAACCGGTCACCGCACAGCAACCGTACCGGACTCCCAACCTCTTCTACAATAATCCCTTAGGATCATTAGTTTTCACCACAAGGATCAACACCCTTGTCCTTAACAAGTCTAAAAATTAGTCGCCCAACGGCAACAATGTCAAGCGATTTTTTCCTTACTTAGACGCCGTTTATCCCACTCTGATAGACTCTAAGATTACCCTTTCTGTTCAAAGATTTCACGCCGCCCGGTCGAGTTTGTACGCACACTTTTTAGTCGTTTCTCAAAAGTGAGATTATCGAGATTAGAATGGTTGAGCGACTGAAACGAAATCTCAAACTGATCGGTAAAAACCTGTCGCATTGTTTCTCCGGCTTGGTCGAACATGACCCTCGTAAGTCGTTGGGGTGTACATTCTTGCTCTACGGATAGTGCGGTTAATCGGAGTGCCGGATGCTCCACGATTCGATGCCATTTTATTGAACCGTGCTGTATCACAGAGTTGCCAACAACACGTTGGGCCGATGCAATTATTTTTCGATTGGAGTTTAGTATTTCAAATCGAGAGTGTGAGGCAAAACAAGCCGATTTCTGATTTTTCACCGGGGAGGAATCTGACGAAGCTGACGCCCGGGCATAATTTGCGTCGATTCCAAAATGTTCCAGAAAAATCACTAGTGAATCGGCGACCCGGCGGAATAGATCGCGGGACGATGTTGGGCCGCTCTCCGAATCGAAACTGGCGAGATTGGCGGCAAAACAGTAAGTCAATTCGTCGGGATCATGCAGCAGAGCGCGCCCACCGGTGACTCTTCGGATGACCGGCGTCTCGCCTACCTGCGACCAGTCGAGTGCCTTTTCCTCTTGCTGGTTCAGTCCAAATGTAATAGTCGCCGTTTGCCATGAGTAGATTCTAAGGCAGCATTCGATATTCCCAGCGATGACCGACTCAAACAGATATTCATCGAGAGCCATGTTGTAAAACGGATCGGCCTGATAGTCAGCCAGAAACAAACCATCAATCATGTCCTGATATTACTCAGCCGGATCGCGTGCAGCAAGCAATTCTGATGCAGATAGAAAAGAATTGGCCGGACCCGCCGTCTTATAGCGGAGCCACTAAAGCCTGCCCTGAACTTGTCTAAGGGAGTTCTGTCCTACATTAGTTGGAGAATAATCAGGTGTGGAAAGCGGCATCCTTATACCAAACCAAAAACGGCCACCGAATGGTGGCCGCGAGGAAATCTTGTGGATGTATGTCAAAAATCAGGCGTCGAGGTGTTTCAGATCAATGTCGTACTGCTTGATCTTTAGTCGCAAGGTTGACTCGGGGATATTCAGCATCCCGGCCGCATGTTTCTTGACACCGCGTTTCGCTTTGAGTGCCTCAATGATAAACCTGCGCTCATGCGCGCCGAGGTAGTCATAAAGCGAGTAATCTTCGCCAAAAGTAACATTTTCATCGGGCGTAGCCACCGGACCGGATGGCGACAAAGTAGCGGTACCAGAGAATTTTGCGCCCAGTAGATTCGAAGTAATTTCACTGTTGTCCCCGGCCAGAAGCGTCAGCCGTTTGATCTCATTTTCCAGTTCGCGCACATTGCCCGGCCAGTCGTATTTTTCCAGAGCGTGATACACATCGGGAGCTAGAGTCTTGGACGTACCCTCAAGGAAGTGCGCTATCAACACCGGAATATCGTTGCGACGTTCTTTTAGAGACGGCAGACGGAAGTTAAAAGCCGAAAGTCGATAGTACAGATCGGCGCGGAAGCGTTTGGCTCCCATCTCAGTTTTCAGGTCTTTATTGGTTGCGGAAATAACGCGCACATCGACTTTCCGCGGAGTCGTCTCACCTAAGCGGACTATCTCATTGGCTTCAAGAACGCGGAGAATCTTGGCCTGAATACTCAGTGGCATATCGGCAATTTCGTCAAGGAAGAACGTGCCTCCATCGGCTTCCTCGAAAAGACCCGGCTTGTCATGGTCGGCTCCGGTAAAGGCACCCTTCTTGAATCCGAACAACTCAGATTCCAGCAGGGTCTCCGGCAGTGCGGCACAGTTGACCGTTACAAACCGCTTGCCGACGCGTATCGAGTTGTAATGAATGGCGCGGGCTAATAAATCCTTACCGCTACCCGTGTCACCCTCAATTGTAATCGAAATGTTGGAGTCGACTACCTGCTGCACCTGGCGAAGCACTTCCAGAAACTGGTGGTCCTGAGTTATGATATTCGGAAACGC
>JAUXBO010000156.1 GCA_030619345.1 Candidatus Zixiibacteriota bacterium
AAGGGTACGGGTTTGAGAAAGCCGCGTTTGACGCCGCCCGTCACAACAAATTCAAACCCGCAATTTCAGACGGCAAACCGGTTGCAGTCTGGGTAACATACAAAGTAGAATTTCGCCTGGACTAACCGGGCAGTTCTGTGTAACTCCTCCCTTCATTCGCGGAACGAAGAAACCCCGATGCCTTTTGGCACCGGGGTTTCAAAATAGATACTGGCGTTTGTCGCTACTGCAAGTCAGCCTGTTTTTTTGCTTCTTTTAATTCCTTAATATGGGCCTTAGCATCGGCCAACTCCTTGTGAGCGCGAGAGTTTTTCGAAGCAGCCGAAACAAATTTACCCCAGGCTGCAATATTCGCTGTGTAGTTTTCAGGATCCCCTGATTCGACCGCTATAGCGTAATTGTACATGGCCCGGAATCCTTTTGAATTCGCCTTGTAGGCGGCGTTGAATTGGGAGGCGGCCTTGTTGTACTTGTTCTGACTCAGATAAATCTGTCCCAAAGCGAACTGTGCATTGTAGTTCTTTTTGAGGCCAACAGATTTTTTATAAGCTGATATTGCTTCGCTAGTCCGGCTGGTTTTGTGGTAGCCCTTGCCGAGCATAAACCAAGTCTGGTACGTGCCATCGTTACTCTCATGGTACTTGGTCAAGGTCTCGGCCAAAGGTGTCCAGTCTTTCTTTTTATAATAGACAGTACCGAGGTCTTTGAGAACTGCAATGGCACTTGGGTCCGAGGCCGCTGCCGCCTTGAAAGCAGCTTCGGCTTCGGCATAGCTCTTAAGCTTCAATTGAATGCGGCCGAGGTTAGCCTGTGAATCAGCATGAGTCGGATCGGCTTCGGCAGCCTTTTTGAACATATCAAGGGCGTTTTCCCAGTCTTTCTGCTTAAAATAAATTGCGCCCAAATTGTTCAAAGCGTCGACGAACTTTTCGTCTATGCCAATAGCGCCTTTGTAAGCTAGAATAGCGGCGTCTGTTTCACCTTTTTTCTCGTGCTCGATAGCTTCATTCAGGAAATGCTCTTTTGTCTTTTCTTCCTGAGCCATGAGCTGGAGGGCCAATAGCTGGACCAGTACTAGAACAGCAATCAGGATGAATTTGGTAAGTTTGACTTTCACTATTTGATCTCCTTTTTCCATCTATTTTCAGAGTTATAACGTTCAAACGGGCAATTCGGTCCAGAGAAATTAGAGTGAGTTCCGGTGTTCTATCAGCTTATCCTTTACGCCCGAGTGCTTTAGAGCCAAAATACGGGCCGCCAGAACAGCCGCATTTTTTGCACCGGGAGAGCCAATTGCTACCGTAGCAACGGGAATTCCAGGCGGCATCTGGACTATAGCAAGCAAAGAGTCCATCCCGCCCAATGCGGCCGGAAGGGGAACCCCGATAACAGGCAGATTTGAATGAGCAGCCGCCACTCCGGGCAAGGCTGCTGCTAATCCGGCCATCGCAATGATAACTTCGTATCCATTTGCTTCTGCCTCGCCAGTTAGTTTCTCAGTCCTTCGCGGATGGCGGTGCGCAGATGATACTTCGGTTTGACTTTCAATACCAAGCGTCGCCAGTTCGGCGGCACATTTGGAAGCATATTCCTGTTCCGATTTGGACCCAATTATTATTATGGCTTTAGGCATGTCTATTTCTTTTCATCCCGTTTGAGAACTCTAAATCCAATATCTTTGCGATACATGGCACCGTCGAATCGGACCTTGTTTACTGTGCGATAAGATCTGTTCAATGCTAACTGCAGAGTTTGGTCTACTCCAGTGACTCCCAAAACTCTGCCACCGGCTGTTTTCAATCTGTCTCCGTCACTGCTGGTTCCGGAATGGAATACCACGCAGTTATTGTCGGGCTTTGAAGGAACGCCCGTAATCTTCAGGCCGGTCGCGTATCTGCCCGGATAACCTTTGGAGGCCATAACCACGCAGGCTGCATATTCATGACGCCAGGTAAGCTGGTTGATCGAAGATAGTTTGGATGAGACGGCGGCCTGCAGGATTTCAAAAAGGTCGCTTTTCAACAATGGCATAACTACCTGTGTTTCCGGATCACCAAAGCGACAGTTATATTCGAGGACTTTTGGGCCGCCAACGGTAAGCATCAACCCGGCATAAATTACGCCTCGGTAGTTTATGCCTTCCTTTGAGAGACCTTTCAAGGTGGGCTGCAGAACATACTCGTTTATCTTTTCCATCATATCGGTCGAAACAAAGTCAGTTGGGCAGTAGGCTCCCATGCCTCCTGTATTGGGACCACGGTCGCCATCAAATGCCTGCTTGTGATCCTGACTGGGAAGAAACGGTAGGATTGTCTTTCCATCGGCGATTGCCATTATAGAAACTTCCTGACCTTCAAGAAAAGACTCGATCAGAATTCTCTCACCAGCCTCACCCAGCTCACGTTTGATCATGATCTGTTCGATTGTTTTCGTGGCCATATCCAGATTGCGGACAACCACCGCACCCTTACCAGCCGCCAGACCGTCGGCCTTTATGACGATCGGGTATTCAGTTGTTTTTAGAAACCCAATTGCTTCGGCAGCAGTGGAGAATACTTTGTAGGGGGCAGTTGGGATATGATGACGGCGCATAAACTCTTTGGCAAAGATTTTACTGCTTTCAAGTTTGGCAGCCTGCCTTGAAGGACCAAACAGCTTCAGTTTCCGCTTTTGGAATTCATCGGCGATTCCCTCGGCCAGCGGTTGCTCGGGTCCGACCACCGTAAGGCTGATTCGGTTCCGGGCTGCGAAATCTGAGAGCGCCCCGATATTGTCTGCTTTGATATTGACACAACGTGCAATTTGTGAGATACCGGCATTGCCTGGCGCACAAAAGATTTTGTCCACTTTCCTCGACTGTCTGAGTTTCCAGACCAGCGCATGTTCACGCCCTCCTGCGCCCACCACGAGGACTCTTGTTTCTTGTCTGTTCCTAATGTTTTTCGCCATAAGGCTTTTAAGTATATGGAATTGACCTGCAATTTCAAGCGGTTTTTTGTAAGTAGCTGTTTTGTTCGAACAAAGTTTAGAGTTGCTGCGTCACCTATTTATTAGGTTGACAAGCAGACGCATTTCTGTTTACTTCACGCTGTTATCGTCGGCTCTTAAGTGGGGCGCTTGGGCGTGAGAGTGGTGTCGACGGCGTTTTGAATTGACTGTAACCGATTCTTATCGAGGGATTTGTAATGAGAAAAGTTGGTCTTGTTGTCGCATTTTTGGGTTGTATGGTACTGGCAACCGCCGTTTTCGCACAAGAGGATGAGGCTGTAGATATTCTTGAAGTTTCTCTAATCGGCGGTCTGGCCTTTCCCGGTGGTGGAATCACCGATTGGAATAATGAACTCAATGCCGACAACGGCTATAATATGGGTATAGATATTGGCTACTTTGTTAAATCCTCTTGGATTGTGGGCTTCAATTTTACATATCATGCTTTTGGTGTTGATCATCCGGAGGCAGGTGAGCTAAATCACAAACTGTATTCTCCGCGTATTTACGGCAAATATATCCGCATCACAGAGTCCAGTTTTGAACCGTATGCTAAAGTGCATCTCGGTCTGGATAATCCCAAGTTTGCTACCGATGTCGTCAACGTTGTTGGTGACCGCTACCGTGAAATCTCGTATGATCCGGCTCTCTCTTTTGGACTATCAGCCGGCCTGTTTTATTTCACTTCGGATTACAGCGGTCTCTTTGCTGAAGTGCAGTATCATCGGGGTTGGGCTGAGGATGCCGAAGCGGATTACGAGAACGCTCCGTACATGTTTAATGAAAACTACAGTACCTTTGATATCAACGTAGGTGTGAGAGTTCTGGTCGGCTCAGGAGAGTAATAAAAAAAATATCAAACTAACCCGTCAGTCTGCTGGCGGGTTTTTTTGTGTGTGGTATTGAGCAGTATGAAAAACGATACAAGATTATTGATAGTTGACGATGAAGCCCCTCAACGCGACTTGCTATCTGGCTACCTGACTAAGAACGGTTTTTCCATACAGCAGGCTGCAAGTGGTGAGGAAGCACTGAGTTTGTATCCAAAATTCTTCTCGCCGGTCGCCCTGGTCGATCTCAAGATGCCGGGAATGAACGGCCTGGAGTTGATTGGAAAGCTAAAGGCTATCAATCCATTTATCCAGGTAATAGTCCTGACCGCCTTTGGATCGGTGGAGACTGCTGTGTCGGCCATGCGAGCGGGTGCTTACGATTACTTGACCAAGCCGGTCGAAGACCTCGAAGAGTTGACGCTGAAACTGACCAAGGCAGCCCAACAGAATCGTCTCATTGTAGATCACCGGGTGATGAGCGAACGGCTGGCCGAGGTGTTCCCTAATTCGGAGCTTATCGGTGAGTCCAGGGGAATAAAAGAGGTGAAGGAGATGATCTCTCTGGTTGCCCCCAAAGATGCGACCGTTCTGATCACGGGACCTTCGGGGACTGGGAAAGAAATTGTTACCCGCGCCATCCATGCTCTCTCTCCGAGATCGGACAAAAAACTCGTAGCCATCAACTGTGCGGCATTCCCGGAAACTCTGTTGGAATCTGAGTTATTCGGCCATGAAAAAGGCGCTTTCACCGGAGCCGAAAAAGCCAAACAGGGGCGCTTTGAACTCGCCGACGGCGGCACCTTGTTCCTTGACGAAATAGGGGAGATGCCTCCTTCAATGCAGGTTAAGCTTCTTCGCGTACTCGAAGAAAGAAAAATCGAAAGACTCGGATCAGTCGAAGAAATATCTCTGGATATCCGACTCATTGCCGCGACTAGTCGCGACCTCAAAAAAGAGATAGAGGCTGGTCGCTTCCGCGAAGATCTGTTTTATCGTCTGAACGTCATTGAGATAAAACTTCCACCGCTAAGCGAACGACCGGGCGACGTGATGATTCTGGCCGAAGAATTTATCGACAGGAGCAGTCGCCGAACCGGCAAAAAGATTATCGGAATCGATTCCGGAGCCGGAGAGATACTAAACGGCTACCACTGGCCTGGAAACGTCCGAGAGTTGGAGAATATTATCGAACGAGCGGTTGTTCTCTGTCAATCAGACCGGATCAGCGCCAGTGATCTGTCCGGACTCAGCTCAATCGATAAACCCGAGCCTTCAACAGGGAGTTTGCGCAGCCTGGCTCTCGTCGAAAAAGAGCATATTCAGCATTGTCTTGATGAGTTGGACTGGAATATGACCGCCTGTGCAGAATTGCTGGGAATCCATCGCAACACCCTCCGCGCCAAAATCAAAGAGTACGACCTAAAGAAGTCATCCTGATTTCGCTTATTAACTTCGATCTATATCCAATTTGAGGAACTTTGATCATCTGCAATCTGTTATTCCAAGTAGAACACGGAGTATTTTACTCTAAATTATCCTCAATCTTAAGGAGAAGCGATGTTTAAGAAAACAGTCCTGATCGTTGCCGCCATTATGTTATTTGTGGCCTCTGCTATGGCCGGTCCCAAACAGAATCATGCCAAGAATGATAAGGTGACCTTTGAAGGGACAATGGTCTGTATGTCCTGTGATCTGAAGAAGGCAGACGGCGCCCGTTCCGACTGCAAGGCCTTTGGCCATTCCCATGCCCTGAAGACCAAAGAGGGTAAATACATCAACTTGCTGGCTAACCAGTATTCCGCCGACCTTCTAAACGGCGAAAAATACCATAACAAGGCCGTCAAATTGAGCGGTGTCTACTTTGCTAATGCTAACCAATTGGACGTTGAATCATTTGAAGCGGACGGCAAGAAAAAAAGCTGGTGTGGTAGCTGCAAGTCTATGGACGGATGCATGGCCGGTAAGTAGTTTTAGATTCTGAATATTCCTTTATATGAGAGGCTGAACTCCGGTTCTGCCTCTTTTTTTCTTACAACCTGTCGAGCTTTTTTCGGAGTTTTTGTACCAATAGACGGCTATGAGGGATAAGATCGCGGTCAGAGAGCTTTCCGGTAAGAGGAAACCTGTCATCCATCGGTCTCCACGGTATCCGAACTCTGGTCATCTTGTTGGTTGTCTTTCGCAAGTTTGTCAAGATATTCCTCCACCGAAATAAGAGCATCGGTTTGTATCCCTTGTTCTTTATCGGCATGTTTCTTGTTCATTACATTCAAAACTTCAATTACCTTGTCGTCAATAATTGTGAATTGGCCCAATCCGGTGCCGATCATTACCAGGTCCGTTTCCCTGCCTACTCCTGGGGCTACCTCCGCTCTCTTTTTGGCCCTAAATACAAACCACAGTGATTCTGGGATATTGGCAGA
>JAUXBO010000064.1 GCA_030619345.1 Candidatus Zixiibacteriota bacterium
GCTGCCAGAACCATACCCCATCGACACCAGTAACACATTTGCATACAGCCACTTAAGGGCGGCACACAAACTTGGGGCAAGCAAAACACCCTCTCCCGGTAGAGAGAGGGCATTTCTGGCAAAATGCTATTTTTGCTATATTTTTCCTACCAGATCGAGTCCGGGCTTGAGAGTCGCCTTTCCGGGCTTCCAACTGGCCGGACAGACCTCACCGCCATGCTCACGCACGAACTGGGCGGCCTGCAACTTGCGAATCAGTTCTTCGCTTGAACGACCAATAGAATTGTCGTTCACTTCGTAGGATTTCAGGATTCCATCGGGATCGATTATGAAAGTTCCGCGCAGGGCCAGACCCTCTTCCTCAATCATTACGCCATAATTCCGGCAAGTGTTACCGGTAGGATCGGCCAACATGGGGAAAGTGATCTTCTTGATCATAGTTGACTCATCGTGCCAGGCCTTGTGGACAAAGACGGTATCGGTGGTACAGACCAGAACTTCAGCTCCCAGATCCTGAAATGTCTTGTAATTGTCGGCCAATTCGCCTAACTCGGTTGGACAAACGAAGGTAAAATCGGCTGGGTAATAGACGAGAACTACCCATTTGCCTTTGAGTTCTTCGAGCTTTACGCGGATGATTTCACCGTTCTGGAAGGCTTCCAAATCGAATTTTGGAGCCTCGTGATTGATCTTGACCATCTTGGTTCCCTTTCTCTATTCTATAACTCATTGTTCATATTCATTCAGTTGCATTTACCAACAACTGTCCGGCCAATAAGTTCAGAGAGAAATAAAAAATCAAGAGGAAAGGTCCAATTAAGACATCTTGAGCTTCAATTTGAATCTCAGATCAAACCTGCGCCCGTGGGAGCATCTACCGCAAGAAGCCATGCGCAGCCGCTTCTGTCTCGGGTATTCAGCTCCGCACGATTTGCAGTGATAGATGTACTTTGGCGGGCGTCTCAGCGAAGGATGGCTCTTGGCTCTGATCGAAGTCCCCACCCGGCGTGCCTCGCGACGGAAGTTGGCATCATGATTGAAGTGGATGAGGTGTATCATCTCGTGCTTCAGAGTGTCTTCGATATCCGATGGGAACAGCTGGTGGTATTTCCTGCCCATCTTGATCAACAGTTCACGCGGATTGCACGATCCAGCGCAGAGCATGCGGGTCGAATACTCAATCGTAACCGGTGGGAGCTTGCCACCAAAGTACTGCCAGTTGAATCGGTTGTACATCTGCTGCAGTTCACCCACCGAAGGCAATCGAGAGGTCGAGATTTCACCCTTCTGAGGCAAAACAACCGGCACTCGCTGCTGATGAAGTCTCAATTTAGTGTCAATAGTTGCCGGAGCGATAGGCGCAATATTCTCCGGTTGAAAGAGATCAAAATTGAGGGCGGCCAGCGCCTTTTTTTGTGTTTTGGACTTCGGCATAATCTTCTAAGTAACCAGTAATACTAATTATCGGTGGTTTGGCGGACAAGGTTAAACATCGCCCTTATGGGGGTAATCAGACCGATTTGAGACATATAATACAGTCAGCGAGACGTAGGCCGCGAAGATCGTCCGCCTGGTTGCAGACCGGTGTCACTAATGTAGTAGGTCACCAATCTGCCCGGCGTAATATCAAAAGCAGGCGAATAGACCTTCACTCCATCCGGTGCCGTCCGAATTCCAAAACCCTCGGTGACCTCACTCCCCAAACGCTCTTCGATCACGATCTCATCTCCGGATGCAATTTGCAGATCAAAGGTTGAGGCTGGGGCGGCGACATAGAACGGAATACTATGCTCCGCAGCTAGCACCGCTACCGAGTAGGTGCCGATTTTGTTGGCAAAATCACCGTTAGCTGCTATCCGGTCAGCCCCCACAATGACATGATTGATCTTTCCCTGCGCCATCAACATGCCGGCGGTGTTGTCGCAAATCAGAGTGACATCAATCCCACTCTGCATTAACTCCCAGGTCGTGAGTCTGGCACCCTGCAGCAGCGGTCGTGTTTCATCGGCGTAGACGTGTAGTTTTTTGCCCTGTTCGTGACAGACGTAAAGAACTCCCAGAGCGGTGCCGATTCCCCCGGTGGCCAGCGCACCCGCGTTGCAGTGGGTCAAAACTGATTGGCCTTCTTTGATCAGATCGGCGCCATGCTGTCCAATACTCCGACACATCTGCTTATCCTCTTCATGAATTGCCAAAGCTTCGTTCCAGAGGCAAGCGAGTGTTTTCTCCAGATTATCCGGATTTTCAATCCTCCAATGAGTGAGCATTCTATCCACCGCCCAAAATAGATTCACGGCTGTTGGCCGCGAGGCCTTCAGTTCTTCGGCTACAGTTTTGATATATTGTGCACTATAATCGCCTGACTGCGCAACGGCTACCGCCATACCGCAGGCGGCGGCAATTCCAATTGCAGGAGCACCCCTGACCTGAAGTTTTTTGATTGCTGTTATGATATCGTGATAGTCATCCAGATTGAGATATACTAATTCATTGGGAAGTCGGGTTTGGTCAATTAGCCGGATTGACTTGTCGTTTAGTTTTTCAATTGCTTTGACAATCATATTGGAACTAACGAATGCCGGGACGGATCGTCAACAACGATTCTAAGTCGAAAGCAGGCCTACTCCCCGACCACCTGCACGACTACCGAGCGGCTGCGTGATCGATTGTCAAATTCCAAAAACACGATCTGCTGCCAGGTCCCCAGAGTCAATTTGCCGGAAACAAAGGGCACCGTAATATCCGGGCCAACCAGAGCCGCTCTGAGATGAGAAAAACCATTGCCGTCGTGCCAGGTAAGATCGTGTTGATAATCACGATTTGAAGGGATCAGCTTTTCCATCAATTCCGGGATGTCTTTAAGAAGTCCCGGCTCATATTCGATAGTTGTTATTCCGGCGGTTGAACCGGGGACAAAGACCGTGACCAAGCCGGATGAAATAGAACTGCCCGAGACAATTTCCGCGACCTGTGTCGTCAGGTCATGAATATCGCCATCTCCGGTGGTCTGGAATTTGATTTCCGAAGTGTGCACCATGCTCAGTTCAGCACCTGTTTATTTATAGGCGAATCGTTTTACTTTCTTTGTCGACGTTTTCTCTAACTCTTCAAGATGCACATCAAAGGTCACAATCCGTTTGTAATCAGCGCTGGCTCCATTGACTGAGCGTACGACTTCTTCCATCGCAGTCCTGACTGCTTCCATATCGACCGGATCAGCTTTTGAGATGCCGAGGACCACCAGTTCTTCCATATCCGGAACCAGAACGGCTCGAACCTCTTCCCCCTGCCTGCTCTCTTTGGACCGTCCAAAAACAACTGCCTCAAGAACCAGATCAGACTCCAGCAGTTTTTCTTCGATCTCCTCGGGGTAAATGTTCTTTCCGGCGGCGGAGACAATCAGGTTCTTTGCCCGACCGGTAATATAGAGATGACCGCGGACAATCTTCCCCAGGTCGCCGGTGTGCAGCCATCCGTCACGAATCAACTCCGCAGTTTTTTCTTCGTTGCCACGATAACCGGGAGTAATGTTTTCACCACGAACAATTATCTCACCAACCCCGAAAGAATCCGGATTGTGTATTTTAATCTCGACATTGTCAAGTGGTCTGCCGACTGATCCAAATCTGATATCGTCGGGGCGATTGGCCGACAGGACCGGTGAACACTCGGTCATGCCGTATCCTTGGATCATTCCGATCCCGATCAGATTAAAAAAGGCACATATTTTGGGTGGCAGAGCGGCCCCACCCGAAACGAACATCCTGATCGATTCCAATCCGCCTTTAGCGCGGAGAGATCCAAAAAACGCCTTACCCCAATCCTGCCGAAGCTTCCCACCGCCACCCGAAACTAAATATAGCATTTTGAAAAGCGCGCGCTTAGTCAGGGGCGCGTTGTTCAGCGCTCTCCGTATCGAATGATAGGTTTTCTCATACAGGAGCGGTACACCGCACATGACTGTGATTTTGTTATTGGCGATATCCTCCAGTATCTCTTTTGATTTTAGAGACCTGGCGAAGATAATCTGTGCCCCTCTCATTAGTGGAGTGAGAAAACCACAGGTTGCCTCAAACGTATGATGCAGCGGGAGCACCGACAAGAATCTGTCATTCGAGTCAAAACAGAGACCGCGCTCAATACCTTCCGTATTGGACAGCAGGTTGCGATGAGTCAGTTCTACCGCCTTGGGATCGCCGGTAGTTCCCGAAGTATATATGAGTACGGCTATGTCATTGTCCATGCGAACCGGGTGGGTCAACTGGACATCAAGCAGGTTCAGGTAACTGTGTTCGACATCGCCTTCCAACGAAATGATTCTCAGAGATCGACCGAAACCGCGTAAGGCTTCCTCATACTTTTGGCTGCAAAAAACAATATCGAGTTCGGCGTGATTAATAACATAACCGATCTCATTCACCTTGAGGTTGGCATCGATTGGAACCACTGTCCCACCGGCGGCGATAATCGCCAGATAGGCCAAGCACCACTCCGGGCGGTTCTCAGAGATTAGCCCAATCTCTTTCTTAGCGATCAATGAATCAGCCTGTAACCCGGAACACAGTTGGCGGACGACTTGACCCATCTCACGATACGAGTAAGCCTTCCCCTGACCGCCATCAGCCTTGAAGGCAACCGCATCAGGATGATCTAAAGATCGTTTCTCAATCTCCGCAAAGACATTCTGCCTCGAAGATCGGTTATTGACTGAGGAGCTCATTAACATAATATGTTACATTTTCGTAGTTTGGGAAAGAGCAATTTCCCAAAAGAAAGACCGCCAACGGAGATCCGCGGCGGTCTTTTACCATCACAAAATGGAAAAACTATTCTTAGATTTCTACCTTTACCTGTTTGCTCAGCACGACACCGTTACCCAGTGGGTCAGTATCACTGATTGTGATCGTGGCGCTGGATCCCGCAGAGTTGGGAGCAGTCCAAATGAATCCTGCTGCTTCACCAAAACTGTTCGTCTCCTGAGTACCGGTACCCGGAGTAATTGTACCATCACTGGCCGTCATCACCAACGTGTGATCACCAAGCGGGTTACCGTAACGATCTTTTATGATTACGGAGATATCTCTAACCTCTTCAAGCGGAGAAACTGTACCCTGAATGGTGAACGTGCACTGACCGCGATAGGAGGCACCGGTAGTAATTGCCGTATAGGCAGAAACAGTGGTGGGACCGGAGGTAAATATAATCCAACCGTTGGCACCTATCCCATCATCATTGAGGCCGGTGGTTGAATGGTCTTCAAGCAAAGGATTCACCAAGATTTCAAATTGATCAGAAGCACTGTTGCAACCGTCCTCAAATTGTCCAGTGGTGGGGATCTGGATATGATTGGATAGCATCTCTAATCCTGTTCCACTGGCAACGGGATTACCATTGAAATCATATGCCTCAACTTTAATCAGATCTTTTGATCCATCAGCTCTGATACTTGCAGGAAGGCCAGGAACGAAATTCGGGTCTACATAATGACTAACAATAATTGTAGCAGCATAGTGGGAGTTAAAGAACATTGTTGAGTCCAAAACCGTACCACCGGCCGTTTCGGCAAATATCCAGACACGGCCATCGTCAATACCAGGAATACTTCCTGAGAACCATAAGGACTGTGCCCGCCCACTACCATCAAACGTGCGCTCTTCGTATGCCCGAACTGTTCCCTCATCCGTCCAAAAATACACAACAGTGGAATCGGCAACCGGGTTACCATGAATATCGTTTACAATAGCTAAGACTTCTACTTCTCCGCCTACTATCGCCCAGTAAGCAACATTACAGCCGTCCTCATCGTCCAGTGCACCAACATAGATATTTGCTGGAGGACCGGCATGGATCAACACCTGGGTTGCTTCGGACAGTACCGTATCAACATTGGCACGAATCCTGACCGTACCTGAAACAATACCGGAATGAAATGGAGCCGTAGCAATACCCTGTCCATTAGTCAGGGCATAGTATGGATCACCGGTTCCACCGGTGCCAAGATGCTCACCAGCGTTGGGTCCGGCGGTAATCGTAAATGTAACCTGGAGACCCTCGGGGACAGTATTGCCATTGGCGTCGAAACAGGTTGCCCGTAGCAGACCGGTTTCGCTTCCTCCGGTACCTTTGACCGCAAGACTGAGAGAGTCCGAAGCCATATATATCGAGTTAACAGTGGCGTCAGGGTTCTGCTGTACAGTTGTTTCAGCATACCCGGTGATACCGTTGTCATCCACGGAGGCGCGGATGTAAACTGTAGTCGCGTCGTTACCGGCCAGGAAGTTAACGGTAGCCAGACCATTGACACCGATCGTATAGGCGTTAGCTGGAATATTGCCGATAGCATCCCAGGAGCCGTTGGCATTAGCATCGTATACCAGTGAATCGATTCCAGACGACCAGTAGCCGTTGCCATCGATGTCGACAAATTTCTCACCTGCGGTCAATCTGATCAGAGTCGATTCGGGTGCGGGACTTCCGGCCAGATCGGCGACAGCAATCGTTATCCGGGAAGTATCAGAACCGTTGGCAAGTATTAACGAAGGTGTAACGGACAACGTTATGTTTCCGGTTCCTTCCTGACTTACTTCTGAAACTGTGATACCGGCGGTTTTGGTGATAACACCACCCGCCACTGAGGCCGTGATCGTGGCCGAGCCTGAGGTAAGCGCGGTAAAGATCGTTGCCGCTACACCGTCGGCATCAGTAATAGTGTCACTCGGAGTGAAGCTTCCTGCTCCGACCGGTGAGATACTAAACGAAACCGACTGATCCGGCATCGGGGTACCGCCACTTGTGACGGTGGCTTCAATGACCGAGACTTTCCCTTTGGTCACCACTGTGGGGCTAACGCTGAGGGTTAACGTGGAAGTGTCGGCGACATTTTCCTCTGTGTTTTTCGAACTGCAACCAAAAAACAGACCAGCCATTAATACAATCATGGTGGTGGTTACAGTTTTGAACAACATACTTTTTCGCAAGCGCATAATTGCTCCTGATTCTATGGGCTAACTTCTGTTATTTGTTTACGGTTATCCGCTATATCTACTATATCGGCTGATTCCAACGAGGATTTAGAATCAAAAAAAGACCCCCGGGAAATAATTACCAGGGGCCTGAAATCTCATATTAAACAATCAACCACCCATCGCCAGATCATTCTGGATTATGGTAGGTGTTACAAAAATCACCAGATCACGGGTTTCCATACGCTTGTTAGTGTATTTGAAGAGGAATCCAAGGACCGGAATATCTTTCAGTACCGGAATTCCGACTACACCTTCAACTTCGTCCTGAGTAGTCAATCCACCAATAACGGCTGTCTGGCCGTTTTCAACGATAACGTTAGTCTCAGCGTTGGAAGTATTGATTATGACACCATTGGGATCAAAAGTGTAGGTCGAGCGCTCAGGAATCAAGTGCATGAGAATCTGGTTTTCAGCCGTAATATGAGGCGTCACACGAAGAATCGTTCCGACTTCCTCAAATACGATTACAACGTTTCCAGATTCGTCAAACTGCTTGACCGGGATTTTCTGACCCATCTGAATCTTGGCCTGTTTGTTGTCAATGGTCGTGATCTCCGGATGGGCAATTACTTTGCCCTTGCCGCTGTTAACGATCGACTTAACGACCGCTTCGGCGGACCATCCGCTTTGCAAGGCCATGACACGATACTGACCAGCATAGTCAGATACCCTATCGACCAAATTGGCCGACTGCGGATAAGAACGGCCGGATTCAGCTGTATAAGTACCACTGACATCCCAACTGACACCCAGCTCTTCGAGATCAGTAGTGTAGATTTCAAGCAGCTGAGCGGAGATTTTGATCTGCCTTGCCGGCCGATCCAGTTCGGAGATGAAGCGTTCGACAGTCGGTATGTTGCTCGGGACTTCTCTAATAATGATCGAATTGGAACGCGTGTCACTCATGGCTTCACCGCGTTCAGTGAGCAATGACTTAACTGCCTCGACAATGTCATCGGAAGCCGAGTTGGATATTCTGAGGACTTTTGTCTCAAGGCCAATCAGATCCTGCTGCTGCTTACGATGTTTCTCGTTCTCGGTTGTCTCCTTGCGATAGTCTTCGTTCGGAAGAACCCGGACATAACCGGCATCTTCATAAACGATGGCCAGGTCATAGGTGCGTCCTATGATATCAAGGGCTGTACGCCAATCAATATCGTTGAGCTTGATCGTTACCGTGCCTCTTACGTCGGGTGCAACAACAACGTTGATACCACCATAATCAGCCAGGAAGGTCAGGACGGAGCGAATTTCGGCAGCCTGAAACTGCAGATTTTTGATCGGCTCGCCCAGATCAACGGCGGCCTCTTCCTCGGCGATCACCGAGGTCAGTGAGCCGAAAATCAACAGCAAGGCTCCCAGGGCCAGAACTGCTATCTTGGAACGTTTCGATACCATGGTTCTTATCCTTCCTTTAACTAATTATCGTCGAGATTTAGGGCGATTGTACGACTCCAGCCATATTCAAATATCTGGAAGTAGACACGATCTGCTTCTACACGAAGCACGTATCCTTTGCGTACTTTGTCGCCGGATTTCAATATGTATCCATATCCCTGCTTATCTTCAAACAGGGCCTGGTTTTTAGCATTATCAGCTTCTATTACACCAACCAGTTTAAGTCCTTCCACATTGGGAATCCTTTTGGCAGTTGGTGAATTGGAAACTTTCTTTTCGTTTACCAAAGTCTCAAACGGATCGCGTCGTGCTTTTGAGTGATACTTGATGACCAGACGTTTCGGGAATTCAGCCACCATCGTACCCTGAATCTTGCGATTTTTTCCAGACCTGCGGAATCTGGACGTAGGCTTTGCCTTGGAGTTGTCGTCCTTGGATGCTACCGTTACTTTTTTAGCAGCTTTTTTCGGCTTTTCAGCTTTGGCTACACTTTTTGGTTTTGACTCCGTTTTGGCCGATTTGACTGCGGTCGACTTAGAAGTCTGTTTTTTTACCGTCGGCTTAACAGTTGCCTTAGGCTTGGCAGTCGGCTTTTCCGAAGGTGAAACTTTTGCCATTACGGGCTTTTTATTTTCAAAAGCCGGAGGCGTCTGTTTCACTGGCTTCGCCTTCGATGGGGCGGGCTTCGTCACAGCGCTCTTCTTTACGGCCTTGACCGGATCAACCGGCGTCACCGGTTTTGAATTCGTCGAGACCTTTGGCTCAGATTGGGAATTGCTTTTCTTCTCCACAGAGGAGGCCAGAGCTTTCTGCTGCGGAGCCGGACTATAATTCAGATTAGAAGCAAAACTGGTTTTTTTTGCGACTATATCCTTGCTGTCAATCCGTTCCGCTTTCTGGGGTGAAGTTTCCACAACCTCCGGTCCCAGGTGCTTACTTGAGACGGCAAGTTCCGCCGCTGGTTTCACAACCGGCTTGGAGACCGACTTGGAAGCCACAACAGCCTTTTTGGCAACAGTTGGCGGCGTCGGCTTGCTTGGCTTTGAGGCCAGGGACTGCTGGCGATCTTTTTCTATACTATTATTAACATCCTTGACCGTCTTACTCGGTGATTTTACCACCGCAATCGGCTTGGAACTAATGTCGACCTTTGCCACTTTCTGCCCCGATGATGTTACTGAGTTCAAAGCCTTGACGACTTTGATTGTAGACCAGGACGCGAACGAAACGCTTCCCTTATCCGGGAAACTGACTGTTACCGAAGTCTGGTCGGACAAAACCTTATAGACGGTTTCTTTCTTCATGTCGAATACTATCCGAACCACTTTTTCGGGATTCACCGCGAACTGACTCGTACGCAACGACGTGATGGCGCAATTGGGCAGACGAGTAAATTTCTTCGCTCCCAGCTCATGAGTGGCCGACAGTACGTCCACAATTACCCGGAACGGTTTGCCGTCTTTGGCAATCTCAGACTGGTGCGTGTAACGAACCGGTCCATCAATTGCAATACGAGCCAGGGTATGACCGTCCTTGTAACTTAGTTCTACGTTGTTCACCTCTGAGGCGTGACTGCTGGCTGTGACCATCAGGACAAGCCCCAGAATGAAGTCGGATCGTAGCCATGTCGTTCTGTGA
>JAUXBO010000099.1 GCA_030619345.1 Candidatus Zixiibacteriota bacterium
AGAGCTTACTCTTCTAATGAGCTAAGCTCTGTAAACTACTTTTTGCCCGCATGCTTGCGAATTTTAGCAACTGCAGTCGCCGCAGTTGTTCTCACTGAACCTGATCGAGAATCCGGCTTTACCGAATCCCGGATTTACAAAGTCAATATTTATAGCTCCCAGAGTGGTTAGCATTCCCTTTAGATCGGGTGTTACAAAGGCCGAAATCCCGTTTGATTCGAGTTCTGCCATTTCGTCATTGGTCTCATCCAGAGCCATTCCCAAAGAGGGACCGCCTCAGCCATATCCCTGAAAGAAAATAATGAGATGTTTTCCGGTCGCGTCTTTACCGGTGAGGATTTTGTCGAGTTGTTCTTTGGCCGTATCGGTTATCGAAAGCATACAGGATTCTCCTTAGTTAGCAAATTACTATATAATAAATAGGATCGGGAAATGGTAGAATTGATTCACAATTTGCAGATATTGTGGAAAAAGGGGCGAATATCCAATTATTTGGATCATATATAGAGTGAATTTCAGTAATTTATTCTTGCTCAGTCCTTCAAAAACTGCAATTATTTGCGATAACTTAAGTATGGGGATCAGGTCTTAGTTGCCTGGCAAATGAACTAACCATTGGAAGCTGATTGTGAACTTATATATTTATGAAGACATTAACTTTCGGGACTTTTTCCCGTTGAGTTCAACAAGGCCAGTGTTTCTTTTGCGTTCCGGAATGTATGGTAACCACAAACGGATTTCTCGTCGCTTTGAGTGTGAGAATACCGGCCTTGCCTGTCGCGAACAGTTGGCGGGTACGGTTGCACGACGAGTGAGAGATTTCCCCGTGAATATAGTCAAGAAAGATACTGACAGAGTCCTGTTCATTAATGGACGTTTAAGACAGTTCGGGGATCTTTCGGCGCTAATCGAACAGGCTCGCCAGTCGTGTGTGTACAGAACGTCCGATTCATCCGAGGTTGTTGCCGTCTTACTCAGGGCAGAATTACTGACTACCCTCCCAACTGTTACTACCCCGTCTGAGTACGCGAAATTTGTTCGCGACTCAAAAGGAGATATAGAGGAATTTGAAACATCGGCTATAATGTTCCAGCATTGCTGGGATTATGTGGACGAGATCAGCACTTTCATTGCTCAGGAATTTGAAGAGAATCAGCAGTACTTAACTCCGGCCAAGAATCTCAAGGTGCATGATGGATGTCACTTCGTCAATGGGGACTTTGTATATCTCGCCGATGGAGTCGAAGTAATGCCGGGAGCCGTTCTCGATGCATGTAACGGGCCAATCTATGTTGGACCGGGCAGTAAAATTGAGTCTCACGCCGCCATTTTCGGACCCTGCTACATTGGTTCAAACTGCCGAATACTGGCTGGAAAGATATCAGATTCGTCAATTGGTAATTCCTGCCGCGTTGGTGGTGAGGTCGAGACATCAATATTTCATGAAAACGTGAACAAGTACCATAACGGATTTATCGGCCACAGCTATATTGGTAGCTGGGTGAATTTTGGTGCGATGACAACCAACTCTGATCTGAAAAACAACTATTCCAATATTCGGCTGGTTTTAAACGGTAACGACATTGACTCGGGGTCAATAAAAGTTGGCTCCTTTATCGGTGATCACACGAAATTTGGAATCGGAACGCTATTAAATACAGGCATCAATATTGGCGTTTCCTGCAATCTCTTTGGGGGGGGGATGATTGCCGATAAAGAGATCAAGCCGTTTAGTTGGGGAGATGGAAAGAGTTACGCCGAATATGATTTTGACAGGGCGATCGAGACGGCTAAAGTAGTATGCGCCCGGCGCGGAGATAAGCTGGAAGAATCAGAAATCGAGATTCTTCGGGCTGTTAAAGATGACAAGATTAGCGAAGAAGGAGCTTTAGACTTCGGTTGAGTCCGGATTACGGTCCGGTTTCGGAGTTTCAATATCATGCCAGAACTAAGAAAAGATCCGATAGTCGGCAGGTGGGTGATAATTTCTACCGAGCGCGGCAAGCGACCGACCTCGTTCTCGTCCGTCTCGAAAAGAATCGCACCAAAAATGTGTCCGTTCTGCCCGGGCCAAGAAGACAATACGCCTCCGGAGATACTTTCGTACCGGGAATCAGGTTCTGAACCAAATCGTCCCGGCTGGTCTCTCCGAGTCATTCCCAATAAGTATCCGGCGCTAAGGGTTGAGGGTGCTCTTGATCGAGCTCCCAAAGGTCTTTATGATAAAATGAATGGAGTTGGCGCTCACGAAGTGATAATAGAAACGTCAGACCATGCGACTGATCTGGTAGATATGTCTGATCACGAAGTGCGAGACATTCTCTGGGCCTACCGGGAGCGAATGCTGGATTTGCAGCGAGATCAGCGAATAAAGTACATTCTGGTTTTCAAGAATCATGGTGAAGCGGCTGGTGCCTCACTTGAACATGCCCACAGCCAGTTGATCGCAACGCCAATTATACCTCGACGGGTGGCCGAGGAGATTGATGGCGCTCGACGATACTATGAATTCAAGGAACGGTGTATTTTTTGTGACATCGTTCGTCAGGAAATAACAGAAAACGAGCGGTTGGTGTTAGATTTCGATTCTTTCATTGCGGTCCAGCCATTTGCGCCAAGATTCCCCTTTGAAACCTGGATTTTGCCAAAAGCTCATCAATCGAGTTTTCTGGAGATGAGCGATGGCGACCATCTTACTTTGGCTCGCTGTTTCAAGGATATACTAAGTCGGCTGAAACTTGCGCTCAATGATCCGGCTTTCAATTTCATGCTCCACACCCGACCGATCGATCGTGATAGCCACGAGTACTACCACTGGCATTTCGAAATTATCCCAAAGCTGACCAGTGTGGCCGGTTTTGAGTGGGGTTCGGGAATGTATATCAATCCAACCGCCCCTGAAGAATCAGCCGCTTATCTCAAAAGCATAGACCCGAAAAAACTCCATGACGTTTTCCCACCGGCGACGATAGAGGAGAGGGGATAAGATGAAAGTACTTATAGCAGGTTCCGAGGCTGCTCCATTCCTGAAGTCCGGAGGGCTTGGCGATGTCCTGGGAGCGTTACCGGACGCTTTAGCGCAGTCCGGCCACGATGTTAAACTGTTCCTGCCTCTCTATCGTGATATGAAGAATCTGCCGTCAAAGATGGTTGCTCTTGAAGAGCCGATTTTTTGTACTCTCGACGGGCGGAATTATACAATCCGCCTGCATGTAGTTTCAGCCAGGGAAAATGGTCCGGAGATTATATTTGTTGAGCAAAAGGAGATGTTCGACCGAGTAGGCTTGTATCTCGGTTCCGATGGCAAGGAATACAAAGACAACGATGAGCGATACCTTCTTTTTTGCAGGGCCGTAATTGAAGCAACCAAACAGCTTAAGTGGTCGCCGGATATCGTGCATGTTCACGACTGGCAAACGGCCTTGATACCGGTACTCTTGAAAACAAACTGTTCAGCCGACAGTTTCTTCGATTCGACTCGCTCGATTCTTACGATTCACAATCTTGCTTATCAAGGTGTGTTCAGCGCTGAGACCTTCCCCAAGCTCGGGCTCGACGACTCGCTGTTTCTTCCGGCGGCGCCATTTGAGTTTTATGGGAAAGCAAACTTTCTTAAAGCCGGGATTGTTTTCGCTGACAAGATCACAACAGTCTCTCCAAATTATGCCCAGGAGATTCAGCAGGACGATGAGCTTGGCTGCGGACTGGATGGAGTTCTCAGAGAAAGAGCCGATGATCTGTCTGGAATCCTCAACGGGGTCGACTACTCCGTCTGGTCACCTTCGCGCGACAGCAGTATCCCGCATCGGTATCACAAAGCAAATCTGTCCGGGAAAAAAGCTAACCGAGTAGAATTGCTCAACAAATGCAGCTTGCCCATCAGAGACAAAACTCCAGTAATAGGGATGATCTCACGTCTTGTAGATCAGAAAGGTTTTGACTTAATAGCTGATGCCGTTGAGCAATTTTTCAGACGCGATGTACAATTGGTACTTCTTGGTACTGGTGATCCAAAATATCATGATTTGTTTGAATCACTGGAGTCAACTTATCCAGACAAATGCAGGGCCTTCCTTACTTTCGATGACTCCCTGGCGCATCTGATAGAAGCCGGCTCAGATATCTTTTTGATGCCCTCGCGGTTTGAGCCTTGCGGTCTAAATCAGATGTACTCGCTAAAATACGGAACAGTTCCGGTAGTAAGACGAACCGGTGGTTTGGCCGATTCGGTAATCGACTTTGATAAATCTACCGGTGCGGGAACAGGTTTTCTGTTTGATCGGTATGAACCTTCGGCTATGCTCGGCGCTATTGACCGAGCCATTGCAGCTTTCGGCAAAAGGCGAGTTTGGACGAGAATGATGAAAACGGGTATGACCGTTGATAACTCATGGGGCACGGTCGCGAAATCTTATGGAGAATTGTTCTCCGAAGCGATGCAGCAAAAGAAAATCCACTGTGTTTAAGAAAGTTTTCGAGAACTACTGGCCGGTTATCGTTGCTATCTTTTTGTACTCGCTACTTGTCAATCATCTGAATTTTACCCAGGACGATGCTTATATCTCATATCGCTATGTAGCCAACTATCTTAATGGTGATGGACTGGTTTACAACATCGGGGAGAGAATCGAGGGGTTCACCAATTTTGGCTGGGTGATCTTCATGATTTTCTGGGGTGCGCTGGGAGTTGGCTACATTTTCATTTCAAAACTCATCGGCTTCCTTTGTGGCGCGGCCATCATATTTGTCACCTACCTGATTGCCCGAAAAGCATTTGACGGCCATGTTCTCTACTCAGGGATATGCGCCATAATCGTCGGGATAAACCAGTCACATGCCTACTGGGCAGCGGCCGGACTTGAAACGGCTGCCTTTGCGCTCGTTGTAGTTCTGGCTGTTTATTTATTCCTCTGTCGGAGCTGGTGGCTCATCTATGTCCTGGTGCTCGCGGTTTGGCTGCGACCGGAAGGAGCCCTGATTACCGGACTGTTGATTGGCGTGGAACTGTTTCAGGAAAAGAGAGTCCCAAAGTTTACGCTGACAGTCGCTGCTATAGCTTTCGTTCTTTCTCTGCCTTATGTGATCTTTAAGATATTCTACTACGGCTCGATCCTGCCCAACCCTTTTTATGCCAAGACCGGATTCAATATGGAGATTCTGTCCAGCGGACTGGAATACACCGGCCGGTTCTTCAAACACTATGGATTTTATGGAGCGGGTTTTGTGCTGGCTCTGATAAGTTTCAAAAAGCTAAGTCGTCCGGTCCAGGCAATATTCGGGTTTGCCGTGTTGTACCTCATTTATATCGTCTTGGTCGGGGGCGACGTGTTGAAGGTACACCGATTTTTTCTCCCCCTGTTCGGGCTGAGTGCCATTGTAGCCATTGCCGGTTTGCGTAGCATCCTGACTCGGCTTAGTCCTAAATCAGAGTTCATGCTCCTGGTTATTGCGGGGGTTGGTTTGGTGACGCTGACTTATTTTCTGCCAAAAGACAATGTCGCCTACTTTCATCGGTATGAAACTGGCTTCACCAAGAGAATGCAATGGATGGCTAACAATCTCAAGCAGTCCGATTCTACAGATTTTTCTATAGCTTTGCCCACGATTGGTATTATAGGCTATGAACTGGTTGGACATCGCGTAATAGACATGGTCGGTTTGACCGACTCCACGATTGCACGCCACTCAGAAGAACCGGTCGAAGGTATGGCGACAACATGGAAAGAGACTAAGCACAATTCCAAGTATCTTTTGAGTTCCGCCCCGGACTATATATTGTTCTCCACCGGCAATAAGCCTTCCGCTCCCGCCGAACGTGCTTTGCTGCTATTCCGACAGTTCCATCACAGCTACCGGACTACGGGGTGGTTTTATAGGTCGGATACGACCCGACCGCAAGGTGTGATGAGCAACATTTTTAAAAGAGTAAGGCCTATCGAGGGTGCCCTGGTGCCGACTTATCCCGTGGAATTTGTCGAGGCCTTTAAACGGGGATTGGATAATTATGTGAATCGTGATTTCAACGCCTCATTGAGGCAGTTTGTGGCAGCGATTCGAGCCAGTCCCAAACCATACTACCCCGATCTATTATACCAGACGGCCTTTTGCTATTTGCAAACTCAACAACATGAAAAGGCCGTCAGCCTCTTATCTCAGGTATTAGCTCAGGATTCTTTGGTTTATGAAGCTCATAGATCTTTGTATTTGTATGCCCGGCTTGGTAACGACGATCTGAAGGCCGACTTGCACAAGCGATGGATTCAAAAACTTGTTCCGTGGTACTGGCCGATTGTTGAAAAAGACACCGAGGCAACGGTAAAAACGACCATGGAACGCGCTCGTCAGCAGAAAAGGAATTAGGTGTTGACAGTCGGTTATGCCGATATATATTAGATGACGACTTAAGCGGGAATAGCTCAGTTGGTAGAGCACCACCTTGCCAAGGTGGCTGTCGCGAGTTCGAGTCTCGTTTCCCGCTTTTTTTTAATGGCGCCATAGCCAAGTGGTAAGGCAGAGGTCTGCAAAACCTTTATCCCCCGGTTCGAATCCGGGTGGCGCCTCCAGTACTGTTCTGAATTCTCATCCCAAATGACCTTATTAAGCACGGCGGACTGCTAGCTGCCTCAAACTAACTTGGGGCGGATTGGTAGGTAACGATGTCGAAACCCAAAAGGGATTTTGACTTATCTCTGCCAAAACGTATAGGGTAGAGACTTGTCTCCCGCCAACACATTAGCGTCAGAAGAGATTCCAGTGGGAGGCCCCTGCCGCGCACCAAACCCCATTATCTCTTTCGTAGCCTGGTTCTGTTCTGATTAACTCTTGACACCAAATCTGCCGAAGTTTATATTAGGAATGAAGATCGACTTTACAACGTTCAATTTATGTCTAATCACAACGACGAGTCACACCATGTCTGACTGCCGGATTTGTGACATATGTAGTATTTAATCTTAATCTTAAGTATGGGAGGATTTGTGTTCAAAAAGGTACTTTTTTTGACCGCGGGCTTGCTCCTGCTAATCGTGAGCAATATGCTCGCTGACTGGTCGCCCGGCGACGGGCACAAAATGCATTATCCCCAATTGCCGGATGAAACCGGCTGGGCGGTAAATGCGACCCAGCCGATGATTTTGGCCGATGACTGGCGCTGTTCAGAAACCGGCTGGATAAAAGATTTTCACTTTTGGGGGGCTTGGAAGCATCAGGATGTGGGGCAAATCAACTACTTTGTTCTTAGCATCCACGATGATATCCCGGCCGAGGAGAGTGCAACGGGCTGGAGTATGCCTGGAAATACGCTCTTAGAGATAGATATCACTAACTGGGTAGAAGTTCCTATTGACCCGCCAACTATGGAGGGATGGTATGATCCGTCCACCGGTGAGATTATCCCCGAAGACCATCAGGCCTACTGGCAATACAATGTTGTTCTTCCCGAGGCCGCTTGGTTCTGGCAGGAAGAGGGGACAATCTATTGGTTCAATATTTCCGCAATTGTCCAGGACCCTGCGAATACTACCTGGGGGTGGAAATCAAGCATTGATCATTTCAATGACGATGCTGTCTGGGCGCAGTGGGGGGCTTTGGACTGGACCGAGATGTACGAACCCTGGACCGATCCACGGGTCAATGATTTCTTCATCACCATCGATCCCAGTGGTAATTTTGTAGTGGGAGGTGGAACTGACTACTACGGCCAGGGGTGGTATTACTACCCGTCAGAGTGGTGGAATATCTGGTTCTACGATCATCCCTTCACTTATGACAATCGCAAGGTGGCGCACATTGAGTATGATATTTTCCCGCTGACACCCGATCCGTCATATGTCGAAATTGCCGTTAACTGGTCTACTGATCAATGGTCACTGGATCAACCGGTAGGTGACAGTTTCCCGCCGCTACCCGGAGTTGATGAAGCGCTATATATTGGAAGGGATATTCTATATAGTGGAGAAGTTATGCCCGGTCACTATATCTTTGACTGGATTTGGCCTGACTACAATCCCGAGTGGGTTTCTATTGACGTTCGTGGATATAATTTCGAGATTCCGGCTGGCTTCATCAGGCATGATTGCAATGAATCGCTGGATCTCTCGTTTGTTGTGAC
>JAUXBO010000258.1 GCA_030619345.1 Candidatus Zixiibacteriota bacterium
AGACCTTGCCTCAAACGCTGTTACAACTGCCAAGATAGCCCAGAACGGCGCCTCGACCGGGCAAGTCCTGAAATGGAATGGTTCGGCCTGGGCCGCTGCCAACGATGAAACAAGCGCGGGTGCTATCAGCCCAGTCGCATTCGGCGCGGTCGATGCCGATGGGACCGTTATTTCTGGTTGGCCCGCCGGTATTTCCATTATCTGGAATGTCAGCACGGATAGGTATGAAGTGACAATCCCCGGTGTGAACTATGTCTACTCTGACTTCGCCACTGCCATAACGCCAATAGGCAGCATTGGAACAACTCCTCTGGCAGCATCAACTGGCAGTATTAGTAATAAACTCACAGTACGGCTGACCGATGCCACTCATGCAGCCGTACAGGGTAGATTTCATTTTATTGTTTTTCAGCCTTGACCCGGGAAGAGTCTCGCAACGGTATAAAAGAACAATTGGGAGACGGACAGTGCCGTGGCCCGGTTCTCTGTCAGCATGAGGTTCTCGTTTGCAACGAACCGTAGATGTGTTCAGCAGGCCGGGGTCAAAGATGTACCCATATAACGACTCGATGATACCGACGATGAGCTTGACGATGGCGGTGGGGGTGAAGAACTCGCCCCCTTCTGGCCCTCCCCCACAACGAAGTGGCCTCGTCTATTTCGATGCGGGATTGCTGAGGCTCATACTCGCATACTACTTCGGTAGTTCTGGTGGACACTACCCGTCTAATGCTCAATTCTGACTGAAACGATTTTGGTCACTTTTGGTCAATCTGGTAGTTGGAGTGGGTTCGTAAGTTCCTGATACTACAGGAAATTCTTGCGGGCTCGAGCGGTGCCTTCCGCACACACTTCGTGTGTTTTTCGCTTCGCGCTGGTCTCAAGACGGGTGCGAAGCAAGATAGGCACAATGTGGCCGGCCACAACACGCATTTATAGGCGAGTTGTCTGAATGCGTTAGTTTCGATCAATCCTGATCAAGACAGAATGGGAAACGGCTGAGTTGAGAGAGGTGAAACTCACCTCCTTTACTTCTTTCAGCCGGAGGTCTTGCAGGCAGAGTACATAATCTTGCTATTGAAATACTTCTGATCCGAGTCAAGGTGACATTTTTTGTACTTCTTGCCACTGCCACACCAACAGAGCTCGTTTCGTCCGAGATTCAAAGCCGATTTCGGTGGTCGATTGAATAACTTATCAAGTAAACCCATAGGTTATTTTTATAACAATTGTTCCATTGGTATTGTTCCGGAAAAGGTATTGTTGGCCTAGATGTCCCATATGAAGGTTTGAAAATCGTTTTGTCAACGCAGGGCGCTGGACGTACTCTGCCTCGGTCACTTTTGGTCAATCTGGTGGTCAAACACCCCTCGTAAGTCGTTGATACTATAAGAACTTCTTGCGCGTTCAGGCGGTGCCTTCCGCGTGATTAGATTAAAGCCCTCAGGCTTCACCACCTGAGTGCCTATCTTGCAGCATCAGCACCGGCCTGCCCTCAAAGCAGCTTCTATTATCATCATCCGTACAGAGTTTTGATCCTGTCGAAAGCCTTGTTGATTTCGTCGAATGAAACGCAGAATGACAGTCTAAGATGACCTTCTCCCCCCGGCCCGAAAGCTATCCCCGGTGTCGTAGACACCTTACCCTTTTGCAGAAGGTTTTTGCAAAAGGTCATGGAGTCTTGTCCTTCTTCCAACAGGATCCTGGGGAACATGAGATACGATCCCGCAGGCTTGTGGTAGGCGAAAACCGAATTGAGATCGTCCAGGCGTTCGCACATCAGGTTTCGAGCCGCAAGATAGTGATCCCGAAACTCTGCGACACAATCCTGTGGACCCTCCAGAGCGGCAAGCGCCGCGTACTGCGATACGACCGGGGCACAGATGGCAAAGGTAATGTGTGCCTTGGCAATCTGTGGTATTAAAACCTCATCGGCGTGAAGGTAACCAATCCGCCATCCGGTCATGGCGTAGGTTTTGGTAAAAGTATAGCAACTGATCACATGCCCCTTCATCTCCGGAATTGAGGCCAGTGAGAAATGATGCAGGTCATCATAGAGAAAATACTCATAAGCTTCATCGGTGATGATTGTCAGATTATATTTTAGGGCAAGTGCAGCCAGTTTACGAAGTTCCTTTTCGGAGAAGATTGAACCGGTAGGATTATTCGGTGAGCAGCATATTATGGCCCTGGTCATGGGCGTTATAGCATTCTTTACCGCATCAAAGTCAAGAGCATAGCCTTTTTGCTCGATGGTCGGTATCAACACCGGTTTTCCCGACGCCATTCTCACCTGCTGGATATGAGTGGAATACGTTGGTGTGAATAGCAAAACTTCATCTCCTGGGTCAATTGTCGCCATCACGGCCGCGGAGAGTCCCTCAATAGCACCTACCGTGACGAGTATCTGCGAGACGTCAGCCTCTACGTTGTTATCCCTCTTTAGCTTCCTGACAATAGCCTCTCGCAGAGGCACTATCCCGGCGTTTTCAGAGTACCCGCCCACCAACCCCGTACTTATAGCGTCAATAGCAGCCTCTCTGATATGCTTGGGTGTTCCTGAGGTCGGTTTCGCCCACGAAAGAAACGCCACGTCGTCTATCTGTTTAGATAGCCGCGTCATCTCATGTATAGCAGATTTTGGTATTTGCGATACTCTCTTCGATATCCGTATTCCATCCTTCATCATACATTGCTCCTATTGCTCAATATTTCTCCACGTTGTGACGGTCAGAAACCATCACTTTCTGCATTTGATCGGCTCTTACTGCTCCTACACAAATTCCCACGAGCGGGAAAAGTGGACAATTCTGTACTGAAAATTACAAAACTATTTGGTAAATAGCAACGATCGTTGCACGTTTGACTAAATGCAATAACGATACGCTTGGTAACTTTCAGTCTTTTCACCAAAAGAAAAGGCTCCGGATTTTTTATCCGGAGCCTTGTCCATTTGCAGTACTAGGGCAGACGAGGACGTCTTCCACCCACACACGCACAATGTGTTTTACGCTTCTCACCGAGCGAATGGACGCTCTTACTTCTTCCCTGACTTCTCCTGCATCTTTGCCAGTCGCATGGTCGTCTCAAGAATCGTGTCCGGGTTGAGTGATATCGAATCGATGCCATTCTCTACGAGGAAATAGGCAAAGTCCGGGAAATCCGACGGCGCCTGGCCGCAGATGCCCACCTTCTTGCCCATCTTCTTGACGACGCCAATGACCTGGACCACCATCCGCTTGATCGCCTCATTGGTTTCGTCACCGATATGAGATATCAAGCCACTGTCACGGTCCAGCCCCAGCGTCAACTGGGTGAGGTCGTTGGAGCCGATTGAGAAGCCGTCGAATATCTCCGCGAAGCGGTCGGCCAGGATGACGTTTGATGGCACTTCGCACATTACATATATCTCCAGCTTGTTCACATGTTGCTTGAGGCCGTTCTCGGCCATCACCTTGATGACCTTCTTCCCTTCCTCGACCGTCCGGCAAAACGGCACCATCACCTTGACATTGGTCAGCCCCATATCATCGCGCACTTTCTTGATGGCGGCGCATTCCAGCTCGAAGGCCGGGCGGTACTTATCATCATAGTAGCGCGAGGCTCCCCGCCAGCCGATCATCGGGTTGCGTTCCTCCGGCTCAAAAGCGCGCCCGCCGAGCAGGTCGGCGTATTCGTTCGAGCGAAAGTCGGCCAGCCGCACAATTACTTCACGCGGATAGAAGGCCGAGGCAATGGTGGCGATACCCGAAGCAAGCCGGTCGACATAGAAATCACGTTTATCGCTGTAGCCCACCGTGAGTTTGTCCACCAGCCGCTTAACATGCTGATCCTGGATACTCGAGTAGTTCACCAGCGCCATGGGGTGCGTTTTG
>JAUXBO010000210.1 GCA_030619345.1 Candidatus Zixiibacteriota bacterium
TTAAAATTCGCTCAAATACACAGGCAGCAATATAATCGAATCCCAAATAAATGACAACAGGGAATACGACAAACTGATGCCCCGTTAAAGGCAGTAGCCTGGTGAATTGCAGAAGAAAGGGAGCGATTGACCGCTCCCTGAGAATTATCTAAAGCTTGATTCCAATAAGTGTTAATATTTTTGGAGATCAGACTCAGAGTCGGCACTTTCGGTCTCAGAACCGCCCTCCTCCTGCCAACGATCCGACGAACCTGTAATCCCGCTAAGACGGAGCTCGAAATCGTCAGGATTGGAAGCATTACTCATCGCATCTTCAAATGAGATCATTCCGGATTTGTACAGCCTCATAATCGCCTGATCAAATGATTGCATCCCATACTGGACCTGGCCCTGTTCGACCAGATCGGGAATGTCCACCGTCTTTTCCGGGTCGATGATACACTCACGGATAGCAGCCGTGTTAAGCATGACCTCAAGGGCCGGAACACGACCGGGAGTATCCGTACGAGTCAAAAGACGCTGACAGACAATTGCCCGAAGAGTACCAGCCAAAAGCAAACGAATCTGCTGATGCTGATGCGGTGGAAAAAACGAGATTATTCGCGTAATCGTCTCTACTACATTGAGCGTATGCAGAGTTGTCAAAACCAGGTGGCCGGTGTCAGCGGCCGTAAGAGCAATTGACATCGTCTCAAGATCGCGCACCTCACCGATCAGAATCACATCGGGATCCTGACGAAAAGCAGCTCTTAGGGCCGAAGCAAAAGTCTCGGTATCGCCTCCGACTTCCCTTTGTGAAATAATCGACTTCTTATCACGATAGATATACTCGATCGGGTCTTCAACAGTCAGAATATTTTCTGACCGAGTATTATTAATCTCTTCAATCATCGAAGCAAGCGTTGTCGATTTACCAGAACCGGTGGTGCCGGTAAGAACAATCAGACCGCGTCGCATTTGCGAAAGTTTTGCAACTGACTCAGGTAGATTTAATTCGTCAAATCCGGGGACAGCGGTATTGACAGCGCGAACCGCTATGCCGGAGGTTCCACGCTGACGGTAGAGGTTAATTCGGAAACGGCCCAATTTTGCCACTGATAAGGCCAAATCCATTTCATTTTTTCGGTAATATCTTTCCAGTTGGGTTTCATTGAGAATCTGGCTAACTATTTTTTCCATACCCTCAATCGACACCGGCTCGGTCGCAATCTGCTCAAGAATTCCGTTGACTCTCAAGTGCGGCCTCACCCCTACGCGGATATGCAAATCGGATGCCTTGCGGTTGAGCATCTCAACCAGCATCTGTTTTAGATTCATGGAAGTCCCTTTCCAGTTGTCACTTATTCCGGTTCTATAAGGAACAATTCCTGGCCGAATTCCACCGGTTTCCCGTTTTCGGCAAGAATCTCAATCACGCGACCGGAAACTTCAGACTCGATCTCGTTCATTAGTTTCATTGCTTCCAGAATACAAACAACCTGCCCCACACGGACTTTGGCGTTCACGGAAACATAAGGGTCGGCATCGGGCGCGGGCGCGGAATAAAATGTTCCTACCATCGGCGCAGTAATGACAACTCCCTTTAAATGGTCAATGGTATCGGCTGGCGCTTCCGTTGCCGAGACAGGTACTGCCGCCGGAGCAGATGCGGCCACAGGTGAAACCACAGCGCCGACTGGACTGTGTCCGTTTCCGGTGGACAGATGTCGTTGAGTTATCTTGATCTTCCGTCCCCAGTTCGAAACCTCGAGAGTGTCGATCTCAGATTCTTCAACAAGCTTAATCAGTTTTCTTATATATGCTTCATTCATAACTAATGTACAGCCCTTCCTGCCATTGCAAGACGCTGTTTAATTTATTAATATCCTCTATTATAAAAATTATATAGGCTCTTTTACTTATAGCTCCAACAAGTTTTTTGGTGCCTTGTTCAGCACCCGCCCGCCGGTTCTGGTTACAACCACGTCATCTTCTATTCTAACCCCACCCCAACCAGATATATATATGCCCGGCTCAATTGTTATCACATTGTTAGGCATGAGCTTATCTTCGGAAATCGAAGATACTCTCGGGCCGACATGGACATAAAATCCAATCCCATGACCGGTTCCATGACCAAACTGCTTTCCATAACCGGCCTTGGTGATGATTTTCCGACAGGCTTCATCCACTTTTGAGGCCATGATGCCGGACTTGACCTTTTTTATCCCGGCCTTCTGAGCTTTCAGAACAATTCCGTAGATTTTCTTTTGTCTTGAAGTGGCTTTGCCCACCACAACGGTACGAGTAATGTCTGATACGTAACCATTGTAAGTTGCTCCAAAATCAAAAGTCACAAAGTCGCCCTTGCGGACTTTCTTGTCAGATGCAACTCCGTGCGGCATTGCTGATCTATAACCGGAAGCAACAATCGTTTCAAAAGACCGTTTCTCTGAGCCAAGCATAATCATCTGGTATTCCAGTTCGGCAGCAAGGTCCTTTTCGGGAACGCCCGGTTGGATGAGTGGAAGAATTCTATCAAAAGCAATATCAGAGATACGTACAGCCTCGCTAATATTATTCAGTTCTTCACGATCTTTAACCCACCCCAACTCGGTAAACATGCTGTCTGCCGAAACCATCAACGCCGACGGCAACATCTTCTCAATACGCTCTTTTCCAGAGACGGGTAAGTATTCACCGTTGTATCCGATCCGAACGTTCTTTTCCGTGTATCGCTTGAAATCTTTTAGCGCCGCAATGGGGTCACCTTTGACAATGTTGACCTTGGCTCCACGCACCTGTTTTCTCGCCTGATCTGAATAGCGAAAGTCGGTAAGAAACTCCGCGGATTTAGCACCAACCATGAGCAGCCCGGCAGATCCGGTGAACCCGGTCAAATACCGAACATGATCAAGGTGCGAAACAACGACCAAATCGAGGTTTTCCTGCTTGATTTTTTTCTGAATCTGTGAAATCCGAATTGCGGACATACTCAACGTTCCCTTTCTCTTATTTTCTTAATCGCTTGTTTCTTTTTGTCATTCAGTCTCGGATTGTCGTCGGTAGCGCTCAATTTTTCAAAGACTTCGGCGGCCATGCGATGATGCCCCTGGGCTAAATAAAGATCTCCCATTGTCTCAGTATAAAAATGTATTTGTCGGAGCATCGCACGAGGTGCAGGACTTTTGATCTCTTCTGCGGACCTGGTCAAAGTAACCGTTCGCGTGCGCTCCCGCGAAGGCTTTATGACCTTGGAGCAGAGGGCACGTGAGGCTGGGTCCAATTCGAGGATTCGGGAGTAACAGGCCATAGCCTCAAACTCATCGGAGGCAGCAAAACGTATATCACCCAGGTATTTTAGGGCCACAAGATTCTCCGGGTCTAATCCCAGAACTTTCTTGAATTGTTCTGTCGCTGATTCCGTCTGGCCGGTATGATAAAGAGCTCGGCCATAGGCAAGCCTGACCGACAACAGTTCCGGTGATTGATCCAATCGCTCCAAACACAATTCCACTACCCGAGAGTATTTCCCCTGACCAAGGAAATCATAAATCTGAGTGGGCCAATAACCTCTGGCACTCAGTTCTTTGGGTGAATCGGCCGCAGCCATTTCAACAAATTCGTTCATATCCCAAATAAAATCAAACAACTGTTCAAAAGCAAGCAGCTGTTAATTGAGTAAACTCCGTTTCAGGCTAACTTCTTGATTAGATTGGTAGATGATCGGTCTCGGCTAAGACGAACCCGTCGTACACCGCCACCGGATGATTGCACGAAATCGGCCCCGATAATATCGCTGATTTTGTAATCCGCGCCCTTCACTAACAAGTCTGGTCTAACCTGCCGGATCAGTTTCTCAGGCGTATCCTCACCAAAGATGACGACAAAATCAACCGCCCGGAGCGCGAGAAGGATAGCTGCTCGGTCAGACTGTTTCTGCAATGGACGTTTGGGACCTTTGAGGCGACGAACCGAAGTGTCAGAGTTTAAGCCGACTATCAAAATATCGCCGAATGATTTAGCCTTGGCCAAGTAGTCGACATGCCCCCGGTGAAGGACATCAAACACCCCGTTTGTAAATACGATCTTCCTGTTCGTACGACGGAGGCGTTTGATAAAACTTTCCACTTCGGACCGCTTGATTAGTCCTGCCATACTCAACCGCTTAGCTCCCTGCTCATTCCAACCGCTACGCTAGAGCGGCTTTTTTCAGGTGTCCGTTCTTCACGTTGGCAATCAGCTCTTTCTTGAGCTGTGGCACTGTTACCGAGGCGGTACCAACTTCGCCTACCGTTATACCGGCTCCGGCATTTGCGACCACGGCCGACTCAACAAGATCGGCTCCAGCGCACGTTGCTGAGACAAACGATGCGATAACCGTATCACCGGCTCCTGTCACATCGTAGACTTTTTTCGCGAAAGTCGGAATGTGGGTTGGCTCAGCACCTGCGCGGAAGAGCGACATTCCATCTGGCCCACGTGTTATCAGGATCGACTTGGCTTCAAGTTGCGCCAGTAGCCCGTTGCCAACTTCCATCAGATCCTTATCTGACCTGATCCGTCGACCGTAGGCAAATCCGGCCTCATGATGGTTTGGCGTAATTACAGAGACTCGTTTGTAATTATGAAAGTGCGTTTCCTTGGGATCAACGGCGATAAAAATACCCCGGTTCTGGCATTCGTCGATAACTCGCTCCAACAGTGCTTCGGTGATAACACCTTTACCGTAATCGGATATTATCACGGCTTTGATTTCATTGGCAACCGACATGAATCGATTGAAAACAAAATTCTCAACATCTTCGCTCAACTCATGCTGGTTTTCACGATCGGCTCGCACTACCTGTTGACTATGGGCAA
>JAUXBO010000295.1 GCA_030619345.1 Candidatus Zixiibacteriota bacterium
ACGCTTATACAAGATTTTGCTGTCGGTCAATCGAAGATCAATTTGGAGAAATTATGAAAACCAGCCGTAGGTTCTTAGTCTCGATATTTATTGCCGCTCTCGCCACAATGTACGTGGTATCGTGCGGTGGTGGCGAAAACCCGGAAGAGCCGGATGTCAAACCGCCCGAATTAGTTAGTGTCTCGCCTGCTGATGGGGCTAAGAACATTTCTATCGGGACCAACATTTTGGCTACTTTTTCCGAGCCGATGAATATCACAACTTTTTCTGCAACCTCTTTCAAGGTAACCCCGGCCATCGTGGGGACGTTTTCGACCGCAGGCAACACGGTGACTTTTGAGCCCGACAACGATCTTCCCTATATCACCGATTACAGTATTGAACTGAGCACCGACTTAAAAGATGCCGCAGGGAATAAGCTCGACACTGCCTTTAGCTGGACCTTTACAACCGAACCCAATACTAACACCGGCAAAACCTGGGAGCGTTTTGATATGACCGGTAACACCGTTCTTATGAATGGTGTGGTCAGCAACGGAAGCGTGGTAGTAGCCGTTGGAGATTCGGGCAGGATATATTATTCATCAGCAGCACATCTTGATGACGCTACCTCATGGACAAGGTTCGCGATCACTGACGAAATCCATAACCTTAATGACGTAGCCTGGTCCGGCTCTTATTTTGTTGCCGTTGGCGATGCCGGTGTCGTTTGGATTTCGGCAACAGGTACTTCATTTTGGATGGAAGCCACCGGCAATACAAATCGTAACCTTAACGCTGTAGCATGGTACACCGATCAATTCATCGCCGTGGGAGATAGCTCAGCCATTATCACCTCTCCAGACGGCGTGACATCCTGGTCTGTGAAAGAGACAGCCGGTCTGGACACGCTTTATAATCTTCTTGACATCGGTGTCATGGCAAACCCAAGGGACTTTGTAATAATCGGGAAATATGCTGATTCGGGGACGATTTTCTATCGCGGACCAATTATGCCGGTAGCGATAACGTCATTGAATGTTACGATTCTAAAAGGCGACAATTTCTTTACCAATGTTGTTCGGTCGATGGACTTGAACCAATGGGTTGCAGTCGGGAATAATACGGGCGGAGACGGTGTCTCCAAGTGGTCACCAGACGGTTTCACTTGGGTGGGGGAACAAAACTTCTCCAGTAACCCGGTCAATGACATCGCATGGTCAAGGAATCTCTTCGCTACTGTCGGCAACGGCGGTGAAATATGGACGTCGGAAGATGCTCTCAGTTGGACCGACAGATCAAGCGCCAACGGTATAACGTATAATCTCCGAGCGATTACCTGGACGGGAAGTCAGTTAATAGTTGTCGGTGAGGACGGTGTCGTGCTGGTTTCACCAGCGGGCGCTGGTACTACCTAGCGATGGCGACCATCATCGATGGCACCCATCGTTCATGAGGAATTAAATTAGCAATGAGACGATTTGTTCCCATATTGGCTCTTTTATCACTGGCCTGCATCTTCTGCTTCTCTTGCAGTTCCGACGACAAGAGTACCGACCCGGTTGATCCTGGAGATACAAGCGCTCCGTCAATAATTGCGGCCTTCCCTGCCTCAGGTGATACGGGGGTGTCATTGAATATTATTGTCAGCGCGACTTTTTCCGAACCACTCGATAGCAACAGCATTCATCGTGGCATCCTCACGGTTGGTTCTGACTCGGGAGAATTCTCCGCCTCACTTGAGCAAATACGAATCGTACCTGATAACCGCCTTAAGGGGGATAGTCTTTATCAGGTGCGAGTGAAGGGGACGCTGTCAGACACAGCCGGAAACTCTCTGGGATCTGACCTTGTCTGGACTTTTAGAACAACCGCTTCGATTCGCGGTGCCTATGATGGCATCTACACAGGCATTCTCCACTATGATACAGATTCAGCCGATACGATGGTACAGCCGATTGACTTTTTCTTTGGTGACACGACCTTTAAGCTCAACATAGATACAACCAGACCATTCAACACTCTATTTCGAATCGGAGTAGGCGAAGGAACATTCCGATACTCTCCCGACACTTCGTTCTTCAAAGGCGCAATCTGGGGACCGGACACGGAAGCCGGGTTTACGTCTTATGACCCGATCTGGGATATTGTGGGGCAGGTAGAATCGTTAAATCGATTTCCACAGGGTGACTCCGTTGAGTTTATAATTCATAATGTGATAGACAGTGTACTAAAGCGAATTACGTTAGGAAGAATCTAGTGGGGCCGCTCAGATTTCTTCGACTGCTTCTTCTTCGAGTTTTTTCAGTGACAAATGCTCTTTCTTGAGAAAATAGAATCCCATTAAAGTCACAACAAGATACTGAGTTGCGTGCAAGACCAATGCGCAGGAAAGAGCATCTTCTTTGGCCACGCCATAGGTTGTCAGAGACCAGACGGCACCATAGTGGTAGACGCCGACAAAGCCGGGCGAAGATGGCAGGAGAATCGAGATCGAGACGACAACAAGCAGGACAAAGGCAGTGGCATAGGGGACGTCGAACCCGAATACCTGGAACACAAACAGGTTTGATAACCCCATCAGAACCCAGATCATCAACGTCTGAAGTCCGACTCGCATGGTGGCTTTCGGGTCGCGCATGAACTGGAGACCTTCGGAAAATTTGACAATGATACCCCTTACAGTATCTTTCACCCGCTCCGGTAGAAAGAACATATAACGAGCGATCATTTCCCCTACTTTCTCCGGGCGAATGGCCAGCAGTAACATCACCAATAAGCCAAAGATCGCAATTCCGATGGAAGCATAAACGCCGACAATAATACGATCATCGACTTTC
>JAUXBO010000281.1 GCA_030619345.1 Candidatus Zixiibacteriota bacterium
ATCGCGAGAATCGGCACGGCCGAAAGATCAAACTGTCCAATGATCGGTTCTTCAATATCTCGCGGCAGACTGGGAATTATCTGTGAGACTTTCTCCCGTATTTCCTGAGTAGCTTCCGCACCATCGCGCTCCAACTCAAACTCAATGATGATCAGCGAGAAGCCTTCGGTGGAGGTGGAAGTCAGATGGCGAATCCCGGCCACCTGATTGCATGCATCTTCAATATCGATCGTGACTTCCGATTCAACCGTCCCAGCTGATGCCCCGGGGTAAACTGTCTGTACCACCGCTATTGGCATATCGACATCCGGATACATGTCGATAGACAGTTCAGTGTAAGAGAACAGCCCCAGCACCAACAGGGCGCTGATCATCATCGTTGCAAAGATTGGTCGACTGACTGATATCTCAGATATTTTCATTTGCTGTCAGCCACCGAAATAATGCGCACTTTGAATCCGTCATCAAGATAACTCTGGCCAGTGACAATAAGTGTGTCGCCGACTGACAATCCTGACCGTACAACAACATGACCATCAAGTTCTGTTCCCAACTCTACTTTCCGCCTGACTGCTCCGCCATTCTCAGCTACAAACACAAAGTTCTCGCCTGAAAGCTCTATGACAGCCGGTCGAGGGATAGAAATCACGTTTGTCATCTCCTTGAGTATCAACTCTCCCCGAACGAAAAGTCCCGGTCTCAATTTGTGGTCGGCATTATCTATTTCCAGTTTTACGTCCACCTTGCGTGTGACCGGGTTCGCCGAAGATGCTACGGCGGTGACATGACCTTCCTGTTGCAGACCATCGTGGGTGGTGAGCATTACCGTCTGGCCGATTTCTATGTCGAATGCATCGGAGGGGTTAATAGCGAACGTCACCCGTAGTTTATCCATTGATGCCACCGTGGCCAGAGCCTGCCCGGCGCTAAGATAGTCTCCCACCGATACATCAATAGAAGTAACGATACCGGCAATTGGTGATTCTATCTCCACCAGCTTCCGAGTGGCTTCAAACGAAGCCCGTGCGATATCATACTCGGCGCGAACAATATCAAGTTGTGATTCGCTCACTGCTCCTTCGCGGTAGAGCGGTTCTATTCTTTTGAAGTTCTTTTCAGCAATCGTGAAAGTCGAACGCGCCTGCTGAAATTGCGAAGTGGGGCCGTACTTATCAAGCTCAATCATAACCCGACCATCAAAAACTTCTTCACCTTCGGATACACGGATTAGATGCACGGCTTCGGCTATCTTGGAATACAAAACGGCCTGTCTGTCTCCTTTGAGTGTACCGGTATACTGGCTTGATACGGTTTCATCGGAAAGTGAGACAATTGCCGCTTTTACGGCGGTAACGCGTTCGGTGTCTTTTGCTTCCTCCTGCTGGGTGCACCCGCCGATGGCGGCCATTGACAGAAGTAAAATGTATGTTCTAATTTTCATCGCCTATTCCCATTAACTGTTTTTATTTTAAACCAACCGCCCGAGAAAGTCCCGCGCGAGCCATATTGTAGTTATAATCTGCGTGTGCTTTGGCATTCCGGGCCTGAGTCAAAGCGGCCTGAACCGATAAGACCTCAAGCTGAGTACCCATTCCAGACTCGAAACGGAGCCGAGCAATACGATTCGCTTCCTCAGCCTCGGCAATCGTCCCCGCTACCGTTTCAATTGACCTTCGTGCCTGAATAAGTAAGTCATATGCCTGTTCAACTTGCAATCTAACCTGATCTTCCATATCGCGTGCGCTCAGTCTTGCCTGAGTGTACTCGGCCCGTCGTGAGGCTACCTCGCCGCGGGTCTGCCCCCCGTTGAAAATAGGAATAGAGAGCGACAGTCCGGCTGTTATAGAGCGAGAATTGTTTTTTTTGAGACTAAAGGCATCCGATTGGGATTGCCAACTGTAGATAGAGAAAGCGTTCAGCGAAGGATAATAACCTCCGCGTGCTACTCTGATCGCTCTTTTCCTCATCTCGGTATTGTACTCAGCCTGAAGCATCTCTGGACGTCTGCTAAGAGCGATATTGGTAAGTGAATCAAGAGCGGTCGTGCTTGACCAAATCATGCTTGACGTAGTCGTGTCGATATCCTCGGCTATAACGGAAACAGATTCAGACAGTTCAATGCCGAGGAAAGACTTCAGGTTTTTCTCCGCCAGTTTCAAATTGCTTTCGGCAGCAAGAAGGTCCGGTTCTATATTGGCCTGATCAACACGGGCACGCAAAAGATCATACTTGGGCACCATACCCTTGTCGAAGAGCTTTTCAACTACCTGAAGATTCTCTGTGGCGGCCAGGTGTGCAGCTTTGACAACTTCCAAAGCAGAATTTGCCAACACGACCGAATGAAACAACATTTCAGCACCATACACAACTTCAGCCCTCGCCTGATCGGAGACAGCTTCGGTATATTTTTTGTATGTCTTGGCAATATCCAACGCTGCAAACACTTTGCCACCCTGCCACAGCGGTTGATTCAGCGATACAGCAGCGTTCCAGTTATTCTTAAAGCCCATCTGAAACTCAATCGTCTCATCACCCTCGGTCAGGAAGAATCTCGGAATTACAAAATTCCGTGAATAGTCGGCGTCAAAGCTGATCCGAGGCAGGGCACCACTTCGCGCTTGAGCCACCTCACTTTGTGCTTTTTCGATCTCCTGCTGCGAAGCAAGATATGCGCGGTTGTGGCCTATGGCTCGTTCAATTGCCTGCTGCACAGTCAGCTTGGTCTCAGCCCACGATGATTGCGGAACAATTATTGAGGCTATCAAGAACGTCGTCAGAGCTATCGTTGCCACTCGGAACGGCACTATTGGTTTTCTTTGAATGGGAATCAATACAGTATCTCGCTATCGTTTATTTTGAGTACTCGTCAATAGGTTTTCAGCGACTTCAACCATCTCTTCCATCTTCAGCAATCTGGGACTCAAAGATTTCCTTATTTTGAGACCGTCCCAGAGGCAAAAAATCATTAGAGCCACTTTGGCCCGCTCTTCCCGAGAATCCCCACATTCTACACACAGGTTATCCGCGACCAAATCACAACCTTTTCGAATCGCCTGGTTCACCATACGTTGAATTCCCGGAACTTTGGCTATCTGAGCCCGAAAATCAAGATCGTGGCGCAGGGTATGCACACAACGACAATCAGTTTCAACCAACGACCTGAGAAAATCGACTGGTGTCATGCTCGCTTTCATCGAATGGGTCAACCCCTCTAAATGCTCTTTGATAGTCTGTCGCACCAGTTCCTTAAGGATGGCTTCTTTGTTCTGAAAGTGATGGTACAAAGCTCCCTTGGTCAG
>JAUXBO010000205.1 GCA_030619345.1 Candidatus Zixiibacteriota bacterium
GAAGCCCTACGATATTTCAACTGGGTAGAAGACCGACGGCTGTATGTCGACTCCGTCTCAGGCGAACAGATCGGTTATCTGCACATTCCGGACATGGACAGCTATGGACTATACCGTTTCGCCAAGATGTTCTATCATCAGCTGCGCAAGCCAGGATTGATTATCGACGTCCGCTACAATGGTGGCGGATTTGTTTCCGGCCTGATACTTGAACGTCTTCGCAAAGTGATCGTGGCAATGGATGCCTCACGAACATTCGAACCCGGACCAACCCCGGGAACCGGTATTAACGCCCACATGGTGACCCTGATGAACGAGTACTCCTGCTCCGACGGCGACTACTTCCCCTACTTCTTCCGTAAATATGGGCTGGGGCCCTTGATGGGGAAACGTACCTGGGGTGGTGTGATTGGCATTCGTGGCTACCGCCCGCTGATCGATGGCGGATATTATACTTCGCCGGAGTTCGGCATCTTCTCGCTTAGCGGTGAATGGATCATGGAAAACGTCGGAGTGGAGCCGGATATCGAGGTTGATAATCCGCCAGACAGGTTGGCGCGTGGTTACGATGATCAACTTCAGGCGGCCATCGACTATGTAATGGACAAGATCAGATCGGAGGGTCGCCCGACCCCGTTGCCGACTTTCCCCGGTCCACCGGAATCGAGGTAGACCGAGAGGATCAATGAGTCAAATATGGCCGCAGAGACGGACACTAAACGGACGCCAACAGAGTAAGAATGGATCGAAACAACAACGATTCCGACACCATCAGCAGAAACGTTGAGTTGCCAACCGGCTCGGTATCGTTCTGAATCATCCTCTTGCGTTTGGGCAAGTGCTCTTGCTACACTGTGTTTTGAACAAAAGATATTGCTTTGAGAGGACCAATCATGACAAAGTATGATACTATTCCTGTGTACATCGTTCTAGTGATTGTGCTGGTCGCCGTGCCGTGCCAAGCGTGTACAAGTCTGTTGGTAACCAACGGAGCCTCGGTAGACGGTTCAGTAATGATCACTTATACCTGCGATGGCGAGTTTCACCCGATTCTAGAGTACACCCCGGAGGCGAACTACCCGGAGGGAGACTCAGTTGAGATCACCGATTGGGGTGGTGACGTCCGCGGTAAGATTGCACAGGTCGCACACACGTATGCTGTGATTGATCTGATGAACGAACATCAACTTGCCGTCAGCGAGACCACCTTCGGTGGCCGTGAGGAGTTGCGCAACCCTGACGGTTTGTTGCATTACTGGGACATGATGGTGCTGGCGCTTAAACGAACCAGAACAGCACGTGAGGCAATCACGGTAATGACCGATCTGGTGGCTGAGCACGGCTACCGCTCAGGCGGGGAAACGTTTTCCATTGCCGATACCAAAGAGGCCTGGATCATGGAAATGATTGGCCCCGGTCCGGGTGGAGAAGGAGCCCACTGGGTGGCGCGGCGCATCCCGGACGGATACATATCGTGTCACGCCAACAAGGCACGCATCGGGGAGTTCCCCCTGGATGATCCAGAGAATTGTCTATATTCAAAGGATGTTATTTCTTTCGCCGTCGAGAAGAACTACTATGATCCTACCTCCGGTGAACCGTTCCGCTACTGTGATGCTTACTGCCCGGCCACGCCAAAGAACAGACGGTATGCTGACACGCGTGTCTGGTCAATCTTCCGTCGCGCCGCACCGTCGGAAAACTTCTCACCTGACTACCATCGATCTATGCCAGACGCCGAACCATATCCACTGTGGATCAAGGCTGATAAAAAGCTTTCCCTCTCAGACGTTTTTTCCTTGATGCGAGATCACTATGAGGGAACACCTTATGACATGACCAAGGGAGTCGACGCCGGGCCGTATGGAACTCCCAATCGGTGGCGCCCCATGACCTGGCAACCGGACAGCGCGGATACAACCGGTCCCGAATATGCCTGGGAGCGTCCGATCTCAACACAGCAGACCGGCTTCTCGTTCGTGTCACAGTCGCGAGGCTGGCTGCCGGATAAGATCGGTGGCATCTACTGGTTCGGTGTTGACGACACCTACACCACCTGCTACTTCCCGTTGTACTGCGGTATCAACGCCATCCCGGAGTCATTCACAGTCGGTAAACTAGGAGCTTTCTCGTGGGAATCGGCCTGGTGGGTGTTCAACTTCGTGGCCAACTACGCCAACCTGAAATACTCTTTCATGCTGCCGGAGATTCAGGCTGTCCAGAGTGATATCGAGGAAATGTTCCTGGCGTTGCAGCCGGCAGTCGAGAAAACAGCGCTGGAGTTGGCGGAGTCTGATCCGGAACTAATGACACGCTACCTGACAGACTATTCAGTGACCCATGGCGAGCAGGTAGTGTCTCGCTGGAAGACACTGGCCGAGCATCTGTTGACAAAGTATAACGATGGGTACGTCAAGGATGAAAACGGCCGCCCTCAGGAAAGAGGTTATCCGGAAAGCTGGTTGCGCAAGGTGGTGCGAGTGCGTCCCGATCAATTCCGTCTGCCTGAGGTCGACACAACAGTTTCTAAAACGAAACTGACAGATTGAGGGGTGGCATGGCGGACAACACAAGTAACTGGGCACTCATTCAACTGCGTATGATCCCTATGCGGTCAGCAACTGGCGATGGTTGCCGTAGGAGTTCTACCCACGATAGCCGGGTCTGGACGGATGGGATACTCGATTGCTTCACAAGTCGACTGAGGGCAATACCGAGGGTGCTCAGCAGTTCAATGACATTCGGCCTGCTACTATGAACACGCAGTCCTGAATCCTCAGGTAGCCTGCAGAGCCATCTGTATTCAATGAGAGTATTTATCGCATCCGGTGCAAATGACTTAAATGGCAGAGACTGCTAAATAGTAATTTCATCTCTAAATCTCTCGACCAGTTGCGGAATATCCTCGCGCCGGTCTCGCCACTGGGGCAAAACGATCATTGTACCATTCAACCGATATTACGGGTTTTCTCTAAACGACCCCTCTTTAACCAATTGCTGCAATTGGTTCACTGAATCGTGAACTGACTGTGAATTGAGAATTTGCGCGTAACTTCTTAACATATAATTGGATTTGACCCTTCACGGGCCGACTTTTGACTTGAAAAAAGGGCAGTTTAGACTATATTAAATAGTTACAGAGAAACGAGAAACGAATGTCCGGCCTACTTACGGCACCACCCCTGTTTTGACAGCAGGATAAGTAAGAAAATCCACAGTGTGAGGAAGGAGTAACGTGCGTACTCAATTGCTAACGGTTGCACTGGCAGTGTTGCTGCTCTTTGGAACAGCTGTTGCTGACCGAATCGATTTCGGTACGGGGCTTGAAGAAGTTACGGTCACGGTTGAGGAATCTAACGACCTCAAAACCGTAGTCCGATTCGACCTGGGTGGATTCACCCGCGAAGCTATAAATATTAATGGGGAGACATACTACAAGATTAGTAGCGCAGGTCTCTCTCATCTGCTGGAGGCCGGTGCCCCTGACCTGCCCAGAGTAAGTAAGAGTATTATCATTCCCGACGATGCTCACGTCAAGTTGAACATCCTCGAGGCCAAATACATCGACTACCCCAAAACACCGGTGGCGCCATCAAAAGGAAATCTCCTGCGCACGGTGAATCCTGATGATGTGCCATACGAATTCGGCCCGCTCTATCATCAGACCGGCTTGTTCCCCGAGGATCTGGCCAATGTGCGAGAGCCATTTATTCTCCGGGACTACCGGGGAACGGTAATCGATCTTAACTCCTTCCAGTATAACCCGTCCTCTCAAACTCTGAGAGTCTATTACTCGGTGACGGTGGAAGTAATCACCGATGGCCCGGGATTGGTAAATGTGCTAACGCCTCGACAGGAATCTGACAAGCTCGTGCCGGACTTCGATATGATTTACAGCCATCGCTTTGTCAACTATCAGCAGACCCAGAGGTACACTCCGGTCATGGAATCGGGCGACATGTTGATTATCACTTACGATGCTTTCCACGCTGACATGCAGCCCCTGGTGGACTGGAAAATGCAAAAAGGTATCAAGACCACCATCGTAGATGTATCCACAATTGGGAATACTGCCAATGCCATAGATGGTTTTATCCAGAGTTTCTACGATTCAACAAATCTCGCGTGGGTTCTGTTGGTTGGCGATTACGCTCAGGTGACCAGCCCGCAAGTTTCAGGTGGAGCATCCGACCCCAGCTACGCCAAAACTGCCGGTAGCGATAGTTACCCGGACCTGTTCATCGGACGCTTCTCAGCTGAGACCGTAGCACATGTCCAGACCCAGGTAGCACGCACCCTGGCCTACGAAATGAACCCTGTGAGTGGTCAATGGCTGCACCAGGGGACCGGAATAGCGTCAGCCGAAGGTGCCGGCCAAGGCCACCACGGCGAGGCTGACTATGTCCATATGGGTTATATCAGGGACAAACTCCTCGGGGCAACCTACTCCCTTGTTGACGAGATCTATGATCCGACAGCCTCCGCCTCGCAAGTTACGACCGCTCTTAATGCCGGTCGCAGCATCATCAACTACACCGGTCACGGTTCAACCACATCCTGGTCGAGTTCCGGATTCAGTAGTACCAACGTCAACAACCTCACCAACAACGACATGCTGCCGTTTATCATCAGTGTCGCCTGTGTAAATGGTAAATTTGACGGACCGACCTGCTTTGGTGAAGCGTGGCTGCGAGCCACCAACAACGGACAGCCAAGTGGTGCAATCGGTACCTATATGTCTTCCATTGACCAGTCATGGGCACCCCCAATGGACGCCCAAGATGAGGTAATCGATCTGTTGGTAGCTGAAGAAAAAACCACTTTTGGTGGAATCTGCTTCAACGGTTCCTGCCTGATGATTGATCTCAACGGTGCGGGTGGTGTTGATATGTATAACACATGGCACATATTTGGTGATCCATCGCTACAGGTTCGTACGGA
>JAUXBO010000184.1 GCA_030619345.1 Candidatus Zixiibacteriota bacterium
AAAGGTCTTTCGGTTCTCACTGAGGTTTTTGCCAAAGGCAAGATGAGTGAAATCAAAACCGAAATGGAGTTTATCAATCTGGCCATCGAAGCAGAACTGGCCGCCAGCAAATACTACCAGGGACAGCGTGAGCTGATTGATGATCCAGTCTTCCAGAAGATATTCGATCAACTCGCTGACGAAGAACATCATCATTTTGAACTGCTTCAGGCCGAGAAGGATGCCCTCAGTGGAAATTACAGTTGGTTCGGATTTGGCGACACTTCGCCAATGGAGCATTAAACCAATAAACTGAACTGTATGTGATTGCTATCTGGTGGGAGGAATGTTATGCAATGGGAATGCAAGGTTTGTGGCTATGTTCACGACGGCGATGAGCCGCCACATATCTGTCTGCTTTGCGGAGTGCCTGTCAGCAAGTTTGAAGAGTGGCAAGAAAATGAATCTTGAGACGGCTTTTGTAACACGGGATGAAAAATCAAATGTCTGAACAAGTACCTTTAGTCAAACTCGTGGTTGGTGACCGAGCTCCGGACTTTACTTTACTGTCCCACAATGAAGGGGAACTCAATCTGGCGTGGTATCAGGGACGGAAGAATGTCCTGCTTGCTTTCTATCCCGGTGATTGGACCCCCGTCTGCACGGTGCAGATCCCCGGTTATCAGGCCGAAATTGAGCGCTTTGAGGAGATGGACTGCCAGGTAATGGCGCTGTCGGTGGATTCCGTGCCCTGCCATCGCGCGTGGGCACGATCAATGGGCTCTTTTTCATATCCCCTGATGGCGGATTTCTATCCGCACGGTGAGGTTGCCGAAAGATATGGTGTATTCAACAAGCGCGGATACGCAGAACGAGCTGTGTTCCTGATCGACAAGAAGGGGATTATACGTTATATCGAGCACCCCCATATTGATACTCTCCCTGATCAGGAGGAACTTTTCAGGCAGTTAGCGCATTTGAATAAGCAATCGGTCTGATCGAAGCTGATAAACAATGAGCGACAACGGCCAAAATAATCAATCCGAAGTTGTTGACATAACTTTTGTGGGTGCCGGACCGGTCGCTCTCTATGGAATGTACTATGCCGGTTTGAGGATGATGTCAGTGAAAGCTATCGACATGCTGGGTGATGTCGGCGGTGGGCTGATGGCCCTCTACCCGGAAAAATATATTTATGATGTGGCCGGATTTCCAAAAGTACTGGCCAAAGACCTGGTTAGATTCCTCAAAGAACAGGCAACTCAATATCCGCATACCTTCGCTCTGGGTGAGAAAGTTATAGAGCTACAGAGTACTGACGACGATCTTATCAAACTAACGACGGATAAACAGGAACATCTTTCGCGCTCGGTCGTAATCTGCGCCGGACTTGGGGCCTATGTTCCCAAAAAACTCGATGTCCCCAACCTTGAAGAGCTTGAAGGAAGAGGCGTTTACTACTTCTGTCGCCGACTCGAAGATTTCCGTGACAAAAACATTCTCGTGGTGGGGGGAGGCGATGCCGCCTTCGACTATTCCATGATGCTTGGGCCGATCGCGCACTCGGTGACCCATATTCACCGCAATGATTTTTTTGCCGCCCATGAGGATTCGGTGCTAAAAGTAAAGAACTCCGATACGCGGTTGCTTTTTCCGTTCTGGGAACTGAAACGTCTTGAAGGTGACGACTGGGTTGATCATGCGACAATAGTCAATAGCCAGTCGGGCGAGGAAGAGCGTCTTAACGTTGATGCGGTCGTGTTGAATATTGGATTCCTTACCAATCTGGGACCGATAGCGGACTGGGGGCTGAATATCGAGAAAAATTCTATCGCAGTCGACTCCCGAATGCGTACAAATATTGAAGGGATTTTTGCCGCCGGAGATATCATTACCTATGACGGTAAACTGAAATTGATATCTACCGGATGTGGCGAAGTTGCGATTGCGGTCAACAACGCCAAGAACTTCATTGATCCCAAAGCCAAGGTGTCGCCGGGACACTCGACCGACAAGCATGAGATGGTCCAGCGCAAGCTGGCCAGAAAAAAACGAGAAGAGGACAAGAAGTAAACGATGTATTTTTCACTCCCGACAGAATACCGGGAAGCTGGTATCGACGAGCTGAAAGAGCGAATCGCTGATGCCAGGACTCGGCTGGGGACGCGACTGTGTATCCTGACTCATCATTATCAGCGAATGGAGATTGTCGAGTTTGGCGATCATGTCGGCGACAGTTACGGGCTATCGAAGATTGCTGCCGAGCAGAAAAATGTGGAGTATATTGTATTCTGTGGCGTTCACTTCATGGCCGAAGCCGCTGATATTCTATCTGACCCATCAAAAAAAGTATATCTGCCTAATCCTCTGGCTGGTTGTCCGATGGCTGACATGGCTGAAATGTCCGACGTACTCTCGGCATGGGATTACCTCGGGCAATTCGGCGGCGTTGAGCACATAACGCCGATATCGTACATGAATACAACTGCCGGACTAAAGGCCTTTACCGGTCGCAACGGTGGTCTCATCTGCACATCGTCTAATGCTGCCGCTGCTCTCAAGTGGGCCTTTGATCAGCGTGAGAAGATTTTCTTTTTTCCGGATCAGCATCTGGGACGCAATACCGCTCTTAAGTATGGTATTAAACCGGAAGAAATTGCCCTCTGGGATTATTCACGGGACGACGGTGGCCTTTCCTCAGAACAATTGGAGCAAGCACGCATCATCCTCTGGAAAGGACATTGTCATGTTCACACAAACTTCACCGCCGGACAGGTGGCCGAAGTCAGGAGCGAACATCCCGACGTGAAAATAGTGGTTCATCCGGAGTGTCCTAACGAAGTAGTTGAGTTGGCCGACGCATCAGGTTCAACGAGATTCATTGTAGATTATTGTCAAAATGCTCCGTCCGGCTCAACGATAGCCATAGGAACTGAAATAAATCTGATCAATCGGATGGCTAAAACCTACCCTGACAAAACCATCTTCGAACTCTCGGGTAATATCTGTCCCGTCTGTGCCAACATGTACCGTACAACGCTTAACGACCTGGCCTTCACGCTTGAGAATCTGGAGCAGATAAAACCGATAAAAGTAGTCGATCCGACTCGCTCCGAGGCGCTTCTCGCACTAGAGAAAATGCTTGAGATTCATTGAGTTAGCCCCCTGGGCAATGAACTTGACTTCGATCCTAAATATTGCTTATATTGATCCATAAATTATTTATGTCAAACTGTTTTGAGATAACATATCGTTGAGACAAATTCATTTGAGACAAAAGGATATATAGGATATGGCCATTGATGTGCTGGTCCCACAGATGGGTGAATCGGTTCTGGAAGGAACAATTCTTGAATGGAAAGTTAAGGTCGGCGATAAGGTGAAACTGAATCAGCCTTTGGTTGAACTGATGACCGACAAGGTGAATATCGAAATTCCGGCTGAAGGCGAAGGAGTGATTACTTCGCTTCTGGCCAAAGAGGGGGATGTTGTCCCGGTCGGAACCAGGATTGCAATAATTGATGACGGTTCCGGTGATGCCTTCAAGCCCGAAAAGCCGGATGCAAAACCGGCAAGCGCACCATCGGCAGCCAAATCTGCTCCCGCACTGCAACCTGCTTCACTGCCAAAATCCGAGGTTAGGGCGACGGCCGATATCGGCAAAGGAATAATGTCACCCAAGGTGCGGATGTTGATTCGTCAGTATTCGCTTGATCCCGGTACCATTGCTCCTACCGGAAAACAGGGGAGAGTGACTGTTGAAGATGTGATGCGGACTGTCGAAGGTCGGTCGTCTTCGGCAGGATTCACAACCGGACCAATTCCTGCTCCGGCCATGCCACAATTATCGACCATTACGCCGACAGCAGCAGCTGGTACGGCGGCTCCCGCGGTAGAAATTGGCCCGAAATATAAAGTCGAAATTCCTGTCTTTGAGCCTCTTCCGGCCAATCTGAGAGAACGTCGCGAGCCTGTTGCCGGGGTGCGTAAGATAATCTCGGACCACATGGTCAAATCAGCCTTTACTGCTCCGCATGTGACCACTTTTGAAGAAGTAGACTTGACGGAATTGACTCTCTATCGCAACAGCATCAAGCAGCAATTCCGAGCTGACTATGGCGCCAATATCACCTACCTTCCGTTTATCTGTAAGGCGGTTACGACCGCTTTGAAAGAGTATCCACAGATCAACGCCTCGATGACCGAATCCGAGATAATCTACAAGAATTACTACAACATTGGGATCGCCGTTGGTCGTGAAGATGGTCTCATCGTCCCGGTGCTCAAGGATGCTGACAAAAAGTCGATTATCGAACTGGCTGTGGAAATGGCTGATTTAAGTGATCGGGCGCGAAGTAATAAACTTGTCCCCGATGATGTCTCGGGTGGGACTTTCTCACTTACCAACGCTGGTATGTTTGGTGCTACCGGATCGACCCCGATTATCAATCAGCCGCAGTCGGCAATTCTTGGTATCCATGCCATCCAGAAGAAACCCTGGGTGGTTGATGGAGAAATCGTGATACGGGATATCTGCAATTTTGGAATGTCATTTGATCATCGGCTGATCGACGGCCATGCCGCCGTCCAATTCCTGCACCGGGTGCATGAATACCTGGCCGGTCCAAAAAAGCTGCTCCTCTTTTTGCGCTAGAGTAAATGAGCGCTATGTCCGAAAGAGGGTGCGGCTGGGTAATCCAGTTAGGCCGAGTTGGCTATGACAAAGCAATGCGGTGGCAGCACGGACTGGTGCGGATGCGTAAAGATGGGATGGCCCGCGATACCATCATCATGCTGGAGCATCCGGAGACGATCACGGTCGGGCGCGACGGCCACGAGGAAAATTACGACAAGCTGAAGATCACGCCGCACTTTGTTGAGCGGGGTGGCGATGTCACCTATCACGGACCCGGACAACTGGTCGTCTATTATATTTTCAATCTGACTCGTCGAGGAAGAGATTTGCATCTTTTTATGGAGCAAGTTCAGGATGGTATAGCTTATGCCCTGAGAGAATTGGGGCTTGAAGCCACCAAAGGTGATGAGCATACCGGCATTTGGGTAAGCAAAAACAAAATTGCCTCAATAGGGATAGCCGTCAAAAACTGGATTACCTATCATGGCGCGGCTATCAATCTAAATACCGAACTCGATAAATTCCAGACGATCAATCCGTGCGGATTGGATTCTTCGACCATGACTTCAGCCGAAAAACTGCTTGGGGAAAAAGTTGATATAGATTCGTTTAGGACCTTACTTTGTAGTAGGTATAATGAGATATTTGAGACCGACTTTTACTCAGTCTCGCTCGATGAACTTGCCGAAGATATCGAGTCACAGGCTGGAGGATATACGATCTGATGAAAGTAGCAACCAATGATGTTGGGAAGGCCATGATGGAAAAGGAGTTGTCCGGGAAGACTGCTTTCGTGTCGGGCGGAACCAAAGGAATTGGTCTTGAGATCGCCAAAGGGTTGGCCGAAAAAGGCGCCAATGTTGTTATCAACTACTTTCGAAGTCGCCA
>JAUXBO010000242.1 GCA_030619345.1 Candidatus Zixiibacteriota bacterium
AAAGTGACTATGTCACTTACTTTACCAACTGTCGCAGGACGGTGTGCAAGATGCCGCCGTTGCGGTAGTACTCAATATCAATCGGTGTGTCGAGACGCGCAATCGCCGTAAACTTAATCTCACCGTTCGATGAAAGAGCCTTCACCGTCACTTTATGGAGCGGTTTCATATGATTGCTAATGCCGTCGATCGAAAAGAGTTCGTCTCCATTCAATCCGAGTGTTTCGCGCGTGTCACCCTCCTTGAACTGAAGCGGCAGCACGCCCATCCCGACTAAGTTGGAACGATGAATCCGTTCAAAGCTCTCGGCAATCACTGCTTTGACACCCAGAAGGTTGGTGCCCTTAGCGGCCCAGTCACGCGAAGAACCCATGCCGTAGTCTTTTCCGGCCAGCACTACGAGCGGTACACCTTCATCAATGTATTTCATGGCGGCATCGTAAATCGACATCTGTTCACCGCTCGGCTGGTAGACCGTTACGCCGCCTTCGGTACCGGGGGCGAGAAGGTTACGCAGGCGGATGTTGGCAAACGTTCCGCGCGTCATGACCCTGTCGTTGCCGCGACGTGATCCGTAGCTGTTGAAATCGACAAAATTCACACCGTGATCCATCAGGTAACGACCGCCGGGGGAGTCTGCTTTTATGACTCCGGCCGGAGAGATGTGGTCGGTCGTGATCGAATCACCCAGCATAGCCAGCACCCGGGCGTTTTTGATCGGTTCGATGTCGTCAACGTTTTTGGACATCCCGACAAAAAACGGCGGCAGCTAGATGTAGGTTGATTTGTCATTCCATTGGTACAGGTCAGAGTCGGGTGACTCAATTGCGTTCCACGTTTCGTTGCCGTCAAAGACCGAGGCATACTGTTCGCGGAACATCTCGGGTGAAATCGCCTGTTTTATAGTCTCCAGCACTTCCTGCTGGCTCGGCCATAAGTCTTTCAGGAAGATGTCTGTGCCATCCGATCCTTTGCCGATTGGCTCGGTGGTGAGATCGATATCGGTCGTACCGGCCAACGCATAGGCGATGACCAGAGGAGGAGAGGCAAGGTAATTCGCCTTAGTGTGTGGGCTGACACGGCCCTCGAAATTTCTGTTACCCGACAGCACCGCCGAGGCAACCAAGTTCCCTCTAGTGATGCCATCGACAATTTCATCCGCGAGCGGTCCGGAGTTGCCGATACAGGTCGTGCAGCCGTAACCGACATTATGAAAGCCGATCTTTTCAAAATATTTCAGAAGCCCGGCTTTCTTCAAGTACTCAATGACAACTCGTGATCCGGGGGAGAGCGAAGTCTTAACATACGGCTTCACGGTCAGACCTTTTTCAACCGCCTTTTTTGCTACCAGCCCGGCAGCGATAAGAACCGAGGGATCGGAAGTATTAGTACAGGAAGTTATAGCGGCGATCACCACTGACCCATGTTCAAGCTTCGAGCCGTCACTCAAAGAAACAGACTTTGTCTGGTCGGAAGCGGGGACTTCAAAACCGCGTTCTTTGACTGGAACCGACATCCCCTTTTCAAATTCTGACTTCATGGCGCTCAATGCAATCCGGTCCTGTGGGCGCTTTGGTCCGGCCAGTGAAGATTCCACTGTCGAAATATCGAGTCCGAGCGTGTCGGTGAAAATTGGTTCCGCCGATCCGGCTTCTCTAAACAGAAGCTGTTCTTTGGCATAGGCTTCGACCAGCGCAATCTCGGCCTCGGACCGACCGGTCATCGTCAGGTAGGCGAGAGTCTCCTTGTCGATCGGGAAAAAGCCCATTGTCGCGCCATACTCAGGTGCCATGTTGGCAACCATCGCTTTGGCCGGCAGCGTCAGTTCATCGAGCGCCGGTCCGTAGAATTCAACAAATTTACCGACCACGCCTTTCTCGCGAAGCATCTGCGTAACGGTCAGAACCAGATCGGTGTCAGTGACGCCTTCGGAGAGTGAGCCACTGAGTTTGAAACCGATAACTTCTGGAGTAAGCATGTATATCGGCTGTCCGAGCATGACCGCCTCGGCCTCGATTCCGCCCACACCCCAACCGACCACGCCGAGCCCGTTGATCATAACCGTATGACTGTCGGTTCCCACCAGCGTGTCCGGCATGGCCACTCCGTCCTGAACCAGGACACACTTGGCCAGATATTCGAGATTGACTTGATGGCAAATACCCGTCGCGGGCGGAACAACGCTAAAATTGGAGAACGCTTTCTGACCCCAGCGTAGAAACTGGTAACGCTCGTTGTTGCGTTCAAACTCTCGCTTCATGTTGATATTTATTGAGTCTGTCGAGCCATAAGAATCAACCTGCACCGAGTGGTCAATGACCAGATCGACCGGCACCTGCGGGTTGATCTTGTTCGGATCGCCGCCCATTTCTTTGACCGCGTCGCGCATGGCGGCCAGATCTACTACAGCCGGGACACCGGTAAAATCCTGAAGCAGCACTCTCGTCGGTTTGAAGGGCATTTCACTTTGTCCGACTTTCCTGGCGTCATATCCAGCCAATCGGGTGACATCCTCTTCTTTGATGGTACGACCATCGACATTACGAAGGACATTTTCTAACAGGACACGGATTGAATAAGGAAGCGACTCCAGAGAACCAAACTTGGACAATTTATCGATCCTGTGAATCTGGTAACTGTCATATTTTGTCTTGAGTGTTGATTTTGCTTTGAAAGGGTCCATTTGGAACCTCCGATCTGGGAAAAAGGGTCGATCTATAAATAATAATAAACTTTAATATACATGCTTTTCCGGGCCGACTCAAGCTCCAAGCGATTGTAAATCTGCTTTTTCTACTGTTCTCGGCCTGCGGAATTGCTTATCTTATAATAGCTTCTATCGTATCATAGCTGATAATACAGCAAAATACGGAAATTGTGAGAAATACAGTGCTTGTGAAAAAAATCACCAATAATAGCATTCTCATCGATGCTCCCGCTAAGATCAATCTGTTCCTGCAGGTGTTGAATCGTCGCAAAGATGGATTCCACAACATCAACTCTCTTTTTCAGGCGGTGTCGCTATTTGATCGGCTTAAGTTCCAGATCACGCCGGAGTCGGGCGTAAGTCTTAAGATTGTAAATAACAAGAGCTTATCTACAGGAAGTGACAATCTGATTGTCCGCGCGTATCATCTGATAGCCGAGAGGTTCGATATTTCATCTGGACTCAAGATTGAGCTGACGAAAAACATACCGGTTGCGGCCGGGCTCGCAGGGGGGTCAACGGACGGGGCCGCAACCATTTATGCCTGTAATCAGCTGTTCAAACTCGGTCTCAGCTCTGATCAAATGGCCGATTTGGGAGCAGAATTGGGCTCAGACCTGCCATTTTTCTTTGGCAGTGGTCAGTCTCTGGTTCGGGGGCGGGGTGAAATGGTTGAAAAGGTGGAAATCCCAGCAGATTATCACCTTGTTTTGGTCAATCCGGGCGTTGCGATATCGACTGCAGAGGCCTATGTCCGGCTCAAAAGAGACTTGACTTTCTCTAAGGAGCCCTTTAACTTAGCGCGTTGCGCCACTGTTATTGAGTTGGTTAAGTCGCTCAACAACTACGGCAACGATTTTGAGCAAGTTTGCCTTGGGCAATACCCCGAGTTGGGTAGAGTCATGGGTGAACTTTTGAATCATGGAGCATTATTGGCCAGGATGTCCGGATCGGGACCAACCCTGTTTGGCATTTTTGACAAAGCTCCTGATATAGCACAACTAAAGAATCGTTTTTCAGGCGATTGGCATTTTTGCGCGGTTAGGCCAATTACTTTCACCCAAGACGGGTCAACCTGAACAGGGAGGGCAACCGTGGAGATTACTGAGATTCGAGTAACGTTGCGTGACGAAGATCGGCTCAGAGGCTTTGCCAATGTCACTTTTGACAATGCCTTTGTAGTCCGCGGAATGAAAATCATTCAGGGCAACACTGGTTACTTTGTAGCCATGCCGAGCCGCAAACGTCCCAACGGAACTCACCAGGACATTGCTCACCCCGTTAATGGTGAGATGCGACATTTGATCGAGGAGAGCGTTTTAGAAGCGTATGAAAAGGAGCTTCACGCTCACCAGGTCGAATAGTCCCGGCGCAAAGTTTGGGGCGTCGTCAAGTGGTAAGACACCAGCCTTTGGAGCTGGCATTCCCAGGTTCGAATCCTGGCGCCCCAGCTTATCAGGCGGGTAAGAGAAGAAATGAATAAGAAGACTGAGTTAAG
>JAUXBO010000092.1 GCA_030619345.1 Candidatus Zixiibacteriota bacterium
ATTGTAACTCCCTGACTGAGTGAAATCGGGCGTCCAGTTGAAAGCTCCCGTGCCGTTGAGATTATCTGTATAGGTTGCACCGGTAGGAAGAGTCGAACTGGTCATGGCCGGGGTCGTGCCGTCAGCATCGCTGGCCGAAGTAGAAAAGTTCAGATTTGCATTCTCATCAACCGACTGCGCACCAATGGCAGCCAGAATCGGAGCCTGATTAATATTATTAACTGTAATAACTACCTGCTCAGAATCAGTAGCTACGCCATCGGAAGCATAGAACGTGACATTATATATACCGGACTGAGTGAAATCCGGCGTCCAGTTGAAAGTACCGGTACCGTTAAGATTGTCAGTGTATGATGCACCAGTCGGCAAAGTTGAACTGGTCATGGTCGGGGTTGTGCCATCGGGATCGCTGGCCGAAGTTCCAAAGTTCAGATTTGTATTCTCATCAACCGATTGAGCACCGATAGCGGCTAACACCGGCAGTTGGTTCACGTTATTGACCGTGATTGTGACAATTTCACTATCTACAGCAAGACTGTCATCGGTAGCGTAAAAGGTTACATTATAAACTCCAGACTGGGTGAAATCAGGGGTCCAGTCAAAAGTCCCGGTACCATTAAGATTATCTGTATAACTCGCACCGGTAGGCAGAGTCGATGTCGTCAAGACCGGAGTTGATTCAACATCTGATGCGGTAACACCAAAAGTTAATTGGACATTCTCGTCCGTGGACTGAGAACCGATCGAAGTCAACACGGGAATTTGGTTACCGGCATCGGTGACAGTGATAACTACCTGTTCACTGTCCGTTTCTAATCCATCGGAAGCATAAAATGTGACGTTATAACTTCCGGACTGGAGAAAATCGGGAGTCCAGTCGAAAGTACCGGTTCCGTTAAGATTATCTGTGAAACCGGCTCCGCTTGGCAAGGTAGATGTGCTAAGAGATGGCGTGGTTCCGTTTGGACCACTTGCAGTCACACCAAACGAAAGTTGCATTCCTTCGGTTGTTGACTGGGCGCCAATCGGATCTAGTACGGGCGAGAAAGACAATCTCAACTCAATGGCATCAACAGAATACGTAATGCCATCCGGAGGAGCAATCTTGGATACACCCCTCATCCGAACCTGGAAACCGTTGAGTTGCGTAGCCGAAGTCAGCGATCCGGCCGAAAGAGGACCAACGGTGGTAAGTGTAGTCGGGATATTGGTAAACGATTCAAAAGATACAAAACTGGTTCCATCAAAATACTCAAGTACCAAACTGTCATTACTATAGCCTGATTGACGATGACTAACATATATCTCAGCGGATGAAACCGGAAAGCCAGCATTCAGAGTGCTGTCGAAATCGAAAGTCCATGTGTGTAAATTAGCTAAGTTTCCTGAAATGCTCGCCTCAGCACCATTCGGAGCACCATGACTATTGGTTTCTGATGTTATCGTCCTCGTGGAGGTCGAGGCATTGACATAGAGTGACTCCGTAGTTTGTGCACTTACAGATTGACCCAGGGCCATCACAATTATCGAAAACAATAGCCCCATTAACTTCGTATCGAATCTCATAATCTTCCCCAGCTGTTATTTCAACAACAGCATTTTTTTGGTCTTTGCCTCATCTCCCACTCGTAGGCGGTAGAGATAGATTCCTGTCGCCACTCTAGTACCGTTCTTACTGGTGGCGTCCCATTCAACTCTGTAATTCCCGGGGAGCATATCGCTGTCAACCAACTGCTTAACATGCCGCCCGAGTATATTATATATATCGAGACTTACGTCTTTTGTTGAACCTCCATCGGAAGAAACTCCGACAGAAAATTCAATTGTAGTATTTGGGTTAAAGGGATTAGGATAGTTCTGCCTCAGCGTAAATCCGGTCGGCAGGGCACGTCTTTCCTCCATACCCTCAACTAAAACCGCTGCTGCTCCACTGGTTGACAGCAAAGCACGGGTCAGGCGGATTTGGGCTTCATTACCGGATTCAATATCCTTACGGGCCGAAATCGGTATCGTGACCAGATCAGCCAGTCCGGCCGAAATAAGGCCGTCGCTATTGAATGGATTACGGAAATGCATGAGTACCACCATCTTACCCTTGCCATCATCGCGATACTGAAGAGTCAGTTGGTCGGCATCCTGGGTTACTATCGGGGCTCCGAGGCTCATAGCGCTCGGATCATAGGCAAATTCAAGCTCTACTCCGGCGATATCGGTCGGCAGGTCCGAAGTTACCGTGATTTCATCCATATTTCCGCCAACAAGGCTCGGATAATCGAGTTCGACCGTAGCCATTTCATTGTAAATCGGCTGCCCGGGGGTAGGTGCCAGCGGAATACCATAGATCAGATTAACTACTCCGACCAGGTCAAAGACGTTAACGGTATCATTAACAAGAACATCGCCAGCATCAAATTGACGGTCATTGAGGGTGAAATTATTGATGATATAAGCGACAATACTCACCAAATCAGCCACGTTAACACGCTTGTCGAGGTTAACGTCGCCGATCCGGTCGACCTGAATCACCCCGGAGTCAACGCTCAATTCCAGCGACGGGAAGTTTGGATCGGGGTTAATCGATTCCCAACCATCCTCAATATAGACCGGGTAATCATCCGGGGTCGCAGTGGAATCGATTGACATGACCGCATACATAATTGCCGTAGTTGTATCGGTCCCCACCGGTTCGTTGGCCAAACCAAAGGTAACGACTTTTATGAGTCCCGGGGTCTGACCTATGTTGTCATAAACTACATAGTCAGGCGTACGACCGGTGACCACAAAAGAGTCTACCGAAAACAGATTGTAATCATACCTAAAATCAAACTGTACACCATAAACTACCTGTGCTGTAACCAGATCGATTGGCAGGAAAACAGATTTTTTCCCCGGAAGTCCACCGATTGGTGAGCGTCCTGGCGCCGAGGTAGTGAAAAGACGGTCAACCGTAATACCAGTTACCGTTATCGACACCGAGGCTGTTCTGGTTCCGGTTCCGTCGTTGGCCGTGAAGTTAATTGTGTAAGTTCCCTGCTGCCCAATATCCGGCGTCCAACTAAAGGTCGAACTAACCGATCCCGAACCCACCGCCTGAGCAAAAAAGGCATTGTTGGGAAGTGCTCCGCTGGTCGACAGCGTAATATTATCACCATCGACATCTGAAGCCGAGACAAGAAGACTCAGCGACTGTCCTTCTTCAACCGTGAAGCCGGGAGAAACCGTAATAACCGGAAGAGTATTGGTCGTATCAATCGGGCCACCTCCGCCGTCTACAACGACAAGATTCGCATAAGAGCCAACCGAGTCAAACGCATTGTATGCCTTTATGATATACTGATAAGTCCCCTCGGCATTCGGGGAAACCGTTGCAAAGAAGCCGGAAGCATCAGTACTGGTCTGATCGAACCCTGGACCAGTCACACGAATGTTGTCAGTATTCGAAGTCGCCCAGGAAATCACGACAGCGCTGCTAAGATCCGAAGTGTCGGGGCTGATTGTATAGGAGTCAATGGTCGGGGGCGGCTCACTGTTGGCCGTAAATAATCCGGTGCTCAAACTTGGATACACGGTATGTGTAGAAAAAGCCGTATCAATTTCAAGACTCGTCGAATCAAAAAGCCCAACGCCAATCGAGTCGATACTCGCGGAAGCCATACTGGTGCGACGACAATCCGAACAAAAGATATCGCCCTCGATAGAAATACACTCATTGACCTCGTAGAATCTAAAAGACGCCGTGGCACCCTCGGGCATCGATGGATCGACGGAAAATGGGATCCGGAGAATCACACCCGAACCGGACTCAATCTCAGGGACTTCAGCAGCAATACCAATGTTAAAGCCGATAAGGATAGCATTGGAGTCAAACGGGTTTTGCGAATACCGCATAAAAATGTGGTCAGACGAATCGGACGCAAGCGTATCCAAAGCTGTCTTGAGCCTGCCCGTCGTAGCGTACGACAAGAACCCTTCGTTCAGTACGTCGGCCGGATCCGGAATCGGCGAAAGGTAGGTGCTATCCCACTGAATCAAGATAAAGAAACCGGTTACCGGCTCATTATAGTCCGTAAACGGGTTGTCATACGATGTCATGGAGATCGGCACCCAGACGGTTTCACCCGGAGGGGCGGTCGACGCTCCGATGATTATATGGTCAACGGAAGATTCAGACACTTCGCCGCAATCCAGATACTCGTTCACCACCTGGGCGGACGCAATTGCCGACATCGATAGTATTATCGCAATACAGATCAAAGGGATCTTAAACAACCTCATTTATAACCTCCGAAAAGAGACATATATTTTTCAACTTCATACCCCTGGCCCTTACTTTAGTAACATCATCTTACGGGATTCACTTTCCTGACCGGCAACAAGGCGATAAAGATATACGCCCGAAGCCACCGGTTGGCTGTTTTCATCGCGACCATCCCACGAAATGATGTGACTGCCGGCCGGCAGGCGATCATCTATAAGAACTTTAACTTTTCTTCCAAGAACATTGAATACTGCCAACTGCACATGCGCTTCGGTGGGCAGATCAAAATTGATGTTGGTCTCGGGATTAAACGGGTTGGGATAATTCTGCCCCAGAACAAACTGAGTAGGAAGTCCCACGCTCTTTTGAACTATTTCCGCCCGTACTAACTGACCACGTGAACTGGCGAGCTGCACTTCGGTCGACTCAAACAAGTCATAACCGATCATCTCGACAAATTGATGCTCTCCCTGAGGCATCCGCACTCCGTCCATGGAGAAAAGCAAAATTCTTGACTGGTCACCATCCTGTGCCGTCAATAAATCTATATTTGCGAACAGACTGTTTACCTGGTCGGCCACAGAGAGAGCGGCTGAATTGTATTCCAGGAAAAGCCCACCCACTTCAAAATTTGCATCATAAGAAAGAACAATCCGATCATCCTGCTGATCGATATACACAACCGCCTTCAAATCAGACACGGTCTCGATCTTCGGTGATGGCCCGCCGTCAATAATTACATTGATCAAGGCAATCAGATCAGCTACAGTGGCAACCAGACCGTCGTGATTAACATCGGAATTGGCATACTGAATGATATTGAAAGGGAAGTTGACAGGCTCCATGAAATAATTGCTGAAATATATAGCGTCGCCTATTTCAAACGGTATTCCATTAAGATTGATATCCCCAATTACGATCAGGCCGACCTCAAGGATATTGACGTAACTGTTTTCGTAAACTGTCTCTGACTGCGGAACCATATTGCCAACGGAATCGCTGACGGTATTGTCATCCCAGTTTACGCTGTCTGAAAACACGAAGCGCAACGGCGGTGCGGTGCCACCCAGGGTGACATTGTTGACTATATGGAACTGAATCTTGGCAATCGATCCCACCACTGCCGGAAAAATTGGGGTTCCACCGCCCATGTCGGCGATTCCCTCAATACGGATATTACCGGGGACACCCTCATCATTAAGGGTGAAGACAAAATGTTCGAAATCTTTGGAACGGGTTCCGTTGCTGACGATATCAAGAACCGTCAAGGCCAGCGGATCATAATTGATGAGCAGGTTAAAGGCAGAAACCGGCTGCTTATTGTCCAGACGGATATTCACTTCTATAGTAGCATTCGGGAAAGCGTTAATCGTGTCCATAGAGAGACTGAAGAGATCGACCGGAAGAACCGTCACCGTCACAGTACCCGTATCGGCCAGACCGTGCGGATCGGTAGCCACGAATCCAAACTCAAAAACTCCGGTGTCCACAACTGACGAATGCCAAACGACATTTCCCGCTAAGTTCTTGTCGAACACAACCTCATTGGGAAGATTGATATAATCCCAGGAGATACTTTCAAAATCCGGCTCCTGAGCCGAAAAACTCATAACCAGACTATCGCCGGCGAGGATTTGATCGTCGGCCACGACTGTAACCTGCGGGGCCCGGTTGCGATTAAGTACGTTTACTTCGACTTCAATCCGATCAGACAGGTCACCATCGGTAGTCCAGAACCCAAAAGTAAACGGACCGTTGTCAGCCGAACCGGGGCCTACATATGGAGGAAGCCAGGATAAACGGGCAGAGCCATTACCGTTGTCCACAAACGAAACGCCAGTGGGACTCTCGGTGCAGACAATTCGGACCGGATCAGAATTAGAATCGCTGACAACCAGATTCAACTCCAGACTGTCGCCCTCAATCACGTACTGGTCGGCAACAGCTGCAAATCGGGGGGCCTCATTAGCGGCATCCACATAAACTTGACCGGACTCAAAAGCAGGAAATATCACCTGCGAAGCATCATCGGCAAAAATCAATTGGCCACCTGGCGGAAAGGACAGAGTATCGATTGTTGTATGGATTCGGTCCGTAATAGTATCGGAAACTGTGAAAATAGCCGTAAAAATCAGCCCGTCACCAGCCGGTATGGGGTCTTCAAGAAACTTGATAATCCCAATCTTGAAATGTCCATCGATCTTATCAACACTGTCCGGGGCCATTAGTTTGTTTTGAATATATTCGGCTCTGGAACCGGCAAAATCGATAGCCCGCAGAGTCAGGAGATCGCTATTATAAACAATCGGAAGAGTCATGGCGCTGAGGGGGACATCATTTCGGATATAGAACCTGACGGGGACATCTTGTCCCGGACCGGCTTTGACAGAGTCAATATAGAACAGATTAGGTTCCGTATCGCTCCCGGCCAAAGCCGAGCCGGTAAAAATCAAGCCGGTTAAGACCGTCAGAATCAGAGCGCAGAAAACGGCTGTAATTTTGTCAAATTCCCTAAGCATTTCTTTTTCCCAAAAAAAGATATTTAATCAACTTCTATCTGAGCAACTACCGGACCGGAAGCTATAACTTCGCAGAGAATGTTCTCTCTTTCATCGCTGGTCTCGGTCACTCAACCCGATTTGTTCAGCCTTATAGTCTCTTTGGTTAACTGGCTGTACTACAGATGGTTATCGGGCTCATCCAACTGCAGTGTCCTGACTTAGCTATTCCCTGCTGCTAATCCCCCTGCTGATACCGAACACGTTTCTTAAGATGGAAATCATTTGGCGCAAGCCGGTAGTAATCTGGCTGTGCAAAGGTGCAACCGTATGCACAGTGAGTTGGTTGGTACTCTGGGGTATGTCCGTAGAAAACAAAAAGATGACCATCGGAACCTTTAGTTCCCATCCTTTGAAATTAGAGGTGGTCATCATACAAATCATATCTTTCTTATCTCGTTCCTTACTTACCTTAACAATTCTCTCTTCCTTACCTCCTCAAATAATCCCCGGAAAGGGACAAGCCCTCTCCGGAGACATAAAGTAGAACAGACTTACTTCAAGAGCACCATTTTCTTGGTGTCAGTGAAGTTACCAGCATTCAGCTTATAGAAGTAAATGCCAGAAGCTCTGTCCGAAGCGTCCCAATTGACCGTCTTCGTACCGGCGTCCGCATGACCTGTGAAGGAAGCTACCTGCTGACCAGTCACGTTATAAATAACGAGAGAGTAGTCGGAGGCTTTTTCCAGATCAAAGGAAATAGCAGTGCTCGGGTTGAACGGTTTCGGGTAGTTCTGATTCAATGCGAAAACATCCGGGATCATCTTAGCAGCGACCGGGGCACCTTCGTAGGTGGCCATTTCGATGCTGACCACGTTGCCATTCACGTTCAAGAAGTCACCGGCAAAAGTAGCGTTGGCTTCCATCGAGTAAACGATTACGCGGGTGTTAGAACCGTCATAGTTATAACGCATTTCGAAGTTGTCGGCCAGCAGAGTCGGGGTAACGTTACCTTCGACTACGACGTAAGCAGCGCCCATGTCAGCATTGACATTGAGGTTGCCATCGGCGTGAGACCAGCTGGTTGCAACCGGGATCACCTTGGCATACGGCAGAGCGTCGCCAACGATCACACGGATGAGGTAAACAAGGTCGGCGACCGTAAGCTTCAGACCGTCAGCGTTGACGTCGGAAGCGGCCATCTGACCTTCGACATTCTTCGTGAATACACCAATACCATAAACGAAGTAGTTGCTGAACAGAACCGCGTCGGCGATTTCGTTGGCAACTTCGTTCAGGTTGATGTCACCGCGAGCATCGATCGAGTCGGCGCAGGCGATGTCAATTCCGCCGTTAATGAAGTCGATAAACCGGACCGGGACCTTGAGCGGGTCGCCAGTGAAACAATCCGCATCCTGGGCGCATAAAATGTGTCGCTTCATGTCCTGCCGCAAAGCGTGGCTCTTCCTTCCAG
>JAUXBO010000261.1 GCA_030619345.1 Candidatus Zixiibacteriota bacterium
CCGAATTCTTCTGACGCCGCCGCAGACATTTCCCGAAGTGTGGGTCGGGCCAGCGTACGCCCGTAAGCAAAGCGGGTATTCATGTTGTCGTTGAGGGCATACACGAGGTTCAATGACGGTAAAAGGTCGGACTCTTCGATTCGAGAAATACCAGGGCCATAAGTAAAGGTGCGGGGGTTCCCATCGGTTCCATCATTCGATAGTGTTCCGACCGTAGAGTCCTGCGACACAGTTTCCATGTATGTCTTCTCATAGCGAAGACCGGTAATTACGCGCAGGCGGTTCAGCAGGGGCAGGTCAACCATGCCGTAAAAAGCATCGGTATTTTTCTCGCCGGTGTACTGATTCCTGTCCTGATATGCGTTCTTGATATAGTTACGGAAAATGTAGGTGGTGTTACCAAACTGGGTAGTCCAAGAGGTGTCTATCCCTACATCGCTGGAGTATGCATCGATTTCACCGTTATAGTCATTGCTGCCCTCACGCGAATACTGGTATCTGTCTTCGCGCATCGAGCGATCCTTGCGCAGAGCCGAAATGCCAACCTTACCTTTGATCCGGAATGTTATTGGAACGGAGAGATCAGCACGATACTCCCTATTGGATTCATCAAGTTTGCGCCAGAGTCGCTGTGGGGTAGGGAAGCGATTGGGATCAATGTCCCAGCGAAGGGTGTCAATAAGATCACCAGTTTCATCATCTTCGTATGTTTCCCAGTAACTGTAGTCAGTGAAGAACCGTGTGTCCGGTTCGTACTGGTTGGTTTTGGCGTCAGACCACATCCATTCAAGCAGAAGTGATTTTGGAAAATGATGCTTGCCGGTGAACTGAAGAGAGTTCAGCTTACGTTCAGAGTATGTCATGGCATAGGTGCGCAATACCTGGCCTGAATCCAAATGCTCCAAATTGGTACCGGTCAGGAGTCTGGAGGTCGATTCGCCGTTACGAGTGTATGCAAAGGTGGCGCCGATTTTATGGTTTTGGTGGATACCAAGATTAGTCGTCAACAGTCCGCCCCAAAGTACTTCCTCCTTGCCCTGCCAATCCTGAAGTTCGTGGTCAATTGTCAAGCCCTGTGAGCCTTCACCGCCCGCGAGTTTGTATTTGCCGTCGAACCCATTGACATAAGAACGGTACTTGCGACCGTAGGATAGCGAAGCGGAAATGCCGAGCGGTCGATCAAAAAGACGAAATTGATCCCCGTAAGAAATAGAGTGACCCTGGTCAAGCGGAGCTTTTTTGGTGTTTGGTTTCATCTCGGTTGAAAAAGCTCTGGTCGATGAATCCATAAACACAACCAGAGGGTAGAGCGAATCGCGACTATTTTCATTGAAGGTCACGAAGTGAGATACTTCCTCGTTGACGCGCTGCTGCAACTCTTCGTTTTCCCGGATGTAGTCGGGCAAAGCACGACCGCCGTCATCGTATCCCAACCAGTCTTTTGATCCGGAAGTCTGGTACAGAAAACTCTCATCACTGTTAGTAACGGAATTGTGTCCGGTTGAGGAAGAAAACCTGAGAGTGCGCTCATCGGGATAGTCCTTTGTCCCAAGGTTGACCGACCCACCGGCAAAATCACCTGGCTTGTCAGGTGTAAAGGTCTTCTCCACGACGATATTGTCCAGTAGGGAAGAGGGAATGATATCGATTGGCATTGACTGTTTATCCGGGTCAGGACTTGGCAGTGCGCTTCCATTTAGCTTAGTGCTTGAATAGCGATCACCCAGTCCGCGGATATATACAAACTTACCGCCAACTACCGAAGCGCCGGTCACTTTGGTCATCGCCTCCGCCGCGTTGCTACTGCCCGAACGCGAAATCTGTTCGGCGCTGATTGCGTCGCTTACGACCGCCGCTTTCTGGCGTTTTACCAGCATCGTGGCTTCCGTATTCTGTACCGCTCTTGCCTCGATCTTAATCCCCTGAACCTCATGCGCCTGTTCATTTAGCGAAGTACTCAGGCGGATAGTCTCACCGGCAGAAACAACGACATCAATAATCTCAACAGAATTGTAAGCGATACTGCTCACTACAATCGCATAAGTTCCAGCTGGAACTGACTTTATCAGATAGTTTCCGTCCAAGTCAGTCATCGCGCCCAAGTCCGTATCTTTAATAGTAACAGTAACTCCGATCAGAGCTTCGCCAGTGGCAGCATCTACGATCTGTCCGCTGATTTTGCCCATTTCGGATGTGTTCCCGGTCGTGCTCAATGCTGCTAAAGCCAAAGGCAGCAATAGAATCACCCCGAGTCGACAAATACGACTGGTTAGATTAATGTGAATTTTCCCCATTTCCTTTCTCCTTTCACCATTCCTCGTTCCTACTCGAGTTCGTTTGTTTAGAATTCCCTTTCTATTTCATCTCAAACAGCCTTACATCCGACGGTCACCAATTGACGGGCGAAGTAGTCTCCCCAGACTCTCATTCGTCCTGATGCGTGGTTCAATCTCTCGTGATCCCGGTCGGCGCATGATCGCCCAGAGTCCGAGATAGTCCAGAAATCCATCACGTTTGATCCGCTTGTGTTGTCTGGCTGTATTCATAACGCGCCCAATATTGGCGGCTAATATTAGCGGTCGATTTGGAAGAGATTATTCGTGCGTTTATCGCGTGAGGGGCAGAGACGGATGGTCGTGATACTGTGAACAGTGGACTTTCGAAATGACAGAAGAGTCAGCCTTAGTTCTGTGGCCTGGTAAATCTATAACCCACACCACGGACTGTCTCGATACAGTTCCGTAATCGATCCAGTTTTTGTCGCAGGCCGAAAATCTGTACATCTACTGAGCGATCAGTAACAATTATATCCTGACCGTGCACAGCATCTATAATTTCATAGCGAGAGAGAACCCAACCCGGGTTTTTGGCTAAGAGCATTAATATCCGAAACTCGGTCAAAGTGAGATCGACGGGATCGCCATCGACCGTCACCGAGTAGCTTCGTGGATCGATCTTGAGACCACCCATTTCCACAATATCCTTGTCGGACCTCAAAGATGCTACCGCGCGAAGTTTGGTCCGCACCCGAGCGATTAATACCTTGATACTGAAAGGTTTGGTGATGTAATCATCGGCCCCGATGTCGAGCGAAGAGACTATGTCGCGCTCATCGGATTTTGCCGTCATCATTACAATCGGGATGCGACAGGTTTCATCTGAACGACGAAGCTCCCTGCAGACCTCGAATCCATCCATATCAGGCAGCATGATGTCAAGAAGTACCAGGTCCGGCTGTTCTGAAATTGCTTTCTGTAGGCCATCCGGTCCGGTTCCAGCGAATAGAACGGTATAGCCCTCCTTGCGGAGGTTATATCCGACCAGATCGCGGATGTCGGGATCGTCTTCAACTACCAGAATCTTTTTTACTAACACAGTGGTAACAGTCATAATTTTGTTCTAAACTTACTCGAAAAAATAGAATAATTATTAAGGAGATATTAGCGGGCTGTTAATTCTGGGTTTGGGGATGTTACTTGAGGACTCTGGTACCAAGAATTCGTGCATTTCCAAGAACCACGAGGCACTTGTGGGATTGTGAAACTGGCCCAGGTTCAAATGTGACCGAAAATCCGGATAACTGATGTCCGAATCGATTTCCGTCGATGTGCTGGAGTACTACTGGGCGGGTTCCGGGGAGTGAAGCACAAAGTCCGCCATCGCAGATGGATACCTCAAGGGCGAATTCCGTGGAGTCGTCGGTGAATGTTGATTGCAGCCAATAGATCCCTATATATTTCGACAATTCATTGATGGAGAGTTTGCTTGTTAC